>JANNNL010000446.1:0-7855 GCA_031398525.1 Actinomycetes bacterium
CAAGGCGTTCGCCGACGCCGCCCGCCAGAAGGCCGCCCTGGAATTCGCTGGCGCAACGAGCGCAGATTGAGCAGGCTATTCGTATGACCGTGACGGTTTCCCCTGATCACTTCTCGTTCGTGATGTTCGACGCAGCGGTGATCGCCGACACGGCCACCGCGCTCCTTGAGCGACTCGGCATGACCGAACACGACATCGTCATCACGGTCGACGAGACGACTCCCCTGGCCCGCATTCACGCCATCGAGGGGTCGCCGATCATGGTCCACGCCGAGAGCGGTGCCTTCGAAGACACCAAGCGGCCCCGCCACATGAGCGAGACGGCCATTGCCACCTCACTCGCCCGGGTGTTGCTCAAGGCCCGCGACCGGATGGACGGAACCTTCGGCGAAGCCCCTGCCGACGACGAACTGTCGCTCGCTCAGATCGCGGCGTGGGACGTCTACTGCGTCGGACGCTTCCACGGACTCGGGTACCCGGTGCACCAGCAGCGGTGGCGCTACAACTTCCGTAACCGCCACGGATTCACCGACTCCGGCGATCGTTCGTTCGACGAAATCTTCGGGTCCGCCCGGTTGACGTGGGGCGAGCTGAACAGCATTTCCGACGGCGCCATCGCCGCCAAACTCGCCGTTTCCTGACCCGCCCGCTCAATGTCCCTCGACAGCACCGATGCCGCCGCGCGCCGA
The DNA here is from genome assembly GCA_031398525.1 of Actinomycetes bacterium. GTDB lineage: Bacteria > Actinomycetota > Acidimicrobiia > Acidimicrobiales > Ilumatobacteraceae > JANMJD01. The sequence continues at coordinate 690 of JANNNL010000446.1, forward strand.
CGAGTTGGAGTAGCGATTCGCGACCTCGGGCACCGGTTCATCGGCACCGCGATCGAGTCGGCCACCCTCATTGAGTTGGGTGATGAACTCGAGCTGCTGGCCGGAACCCTGACCGGGCGACCCCGAAGTCGACCGGTCGCCAACTTCAGTGATGAGTTTGTCTGCCCCCTCGACGGCGCATTGTTCCCTGACAAGATGGATCGACCATTTTCCGGGTCGGCGAGCCCGTTCGGCTGTGACCTGATCCTGCGGCGCGTCGGGCGAGAAGTCGTAGCGACGACCACCCTTCGGGCCGCCCACGAGGGCCCGCCCGGGCGATCGCATGGTGGCGTGGTCGCGGCGATCTTCGACGACGCTTTCGGTTTCATTCTGCAGATCGAGGAAACCGCCGCGTTCACCGGCGAATTGGCGGTGCGCTACGAGGTCGGTGTCCCGCTGCACCGGCTGATCACCTTTCGGGCCCGGATGACCGAACGCCGCGGCCGCAAGCTGTTCATGACCGGCGACTGTTGGGACGGCGACTTGCGCTTGGCGACGGCGACAGCGACGTTCATCGCTGCAGCCGCACCGGCCGAGCAGTAGCAGCTACGGTTCGCGGGCAATGCCAACCGATTGGAACCCGATCTTGCGGGGCGAATTCGACCAGCCGTACTGGCAAGAGTTGCAGGCGTTCGTCATCGCTGAGCGCGCCACGACCCAAGTCTTTCCGCCGCACGACGAGGTCTTCGCTGCACTGCATCTGACGACGTACGCCGACACCAAGGTGCTGATCCTCGGGCAAGACCCGTACCACGGGCCGAACCAGGCCCAGGGGCTGTGCTTCAGCGTTCGCCGAGGGGTCGACGCACCACCGTCGCTGGTCAACATCTACAAAGAGTTGGCCGCCGATGTGGGTGTCGAACGACCAACCCACGGTTCGCTGGTGCATTGGGCCCGCCAAGGGGTCCTGCTTCTCAACGCGGTGTTGACGGTGCGGGCCCACCACGCCGGATCGCACGCCAACAAGGGTTGGGAAACCTTTACTGACCAGGTGATTCGCGCCGTCAACAACAAGCCCGAACCCGTCGTGTTCATCCTGTGGGGTGCCTATGCCCGCAAGAAAAAGGCCCTGATTGACACGTCGCGCCACACGATCGTCGAGTCCGCCCACCCCTCACCCCTCTCTGCCCACAACGGCTTCTTCGGCAGCCGCCCCTTCAGCCGTGCGAATTCCGCCCTCGCCGCCGCGAACCGCGACCCGATCGACTGGGCGATCCCGGCTCACGACAAAGCGGGCTGAACCCTGCCGGTCGGCCGACCCTGACTGCTACGGGCCGAACAACGCCGCACGGCATAGCCAACCTCTTCGAAGTCGGTGTCGACGATCCGGTCGAGGTAATCGTCGAGTTGTCCGGGTTTGACCACTGCACCTATCGGTTGGTGAGGCCGCTACTGTTCCGCTTGTGGACGCCACTGATCGATCGACGACGGCCATTCTTGGGCGGGTGCTCGCCGGTCACCCGGTGATGCTCGGCGAGTTGGAGGCGGCGCACACCGCCGCCTATGGCGCGATCGATCGCGAATTGTTGGAACTGTGTCGGGTGCGAACCGCCGGACTGCTCGGGGCCGATTTCGACCCACCGCAGGGACTCGATTCTCAGCAGATCGACGCGCTGAGCGATTGGCGATCATCGACCGAGTTCACCGCCACCCAGCAGGCATGCTTGGCGTTTACGGATCAGTTCGTCACCGATGTTGCTTCACTCGACGATGCCACCGCCGCGGCGGTCTCCGAGCACCTTGGCGAGGAAGGCTTGGCCAACTTCGCCAATGCATTGTTGGTCGTCGAACAGCGCCAGCGCATGTGCCTGGCATGGGAACGGCTGATTCCCCAAGTCGCAAGCACGGAAGTCATCACCACGGAGGTCGCCCGATGAGCGTACGCAGCCTGCGGGTTCCGCCCGGAACTCGCACGGATCCCGATCTGCGTAGCGCGCTCGGGCGCTGGCAGACCGAGGTGGTCGCGATGGACACTATCGACCTGCCGACTACCGAGATGGTCCGCCTACGCGCCGCGAAGTACCACGACTGCCATACTTGACTGACCGTGCGCCTGGCAGTTGCCGGGCAGCAGGTCATCGATGATTCGGCCGTCGCTTGTGCGTTTGAGCCGTCTTCCGCACCGACCGACGGGGCTCATCGCGTCGCACTGGCGTTCACCGACGCGTTGATGACCCAGCCCGGCGAAATGTCGTCGGAGCTGGTCGAACAGCTCACGTCAACCTACCGCCCGGAGCAGCTGGTCGAGTTGACGTTGAAGGTGCTCAAGTTCAACATGCAAAAGACGATGGTCGCGCTCGGCACCGACTTCACCGCCACCCCCGAACTCGCCGCCCGCTTCCCGTGGGCCGGCGACGCCGGATTCATCGCCGTCAGCTGAACCCGTCAGCGCACATCGAACTCCCGGCCGGTAGGTGACTCCTCGCCGACAACACGAACGCTACCCGCGGTCGCGTGCCGCTCAGCGATTGGATGCGGATTTGAGGCGTTCGGTCCATCGACCGACAACGGGTTGGGCCGGACTACGTGTTCGCCACACCAACACACGAGAATGACGTCGTGCTTGACCCCTCGATTCACCGGCGGACTGCCCACGTCAACGGGGTCGACCTCCACGTGCTCGAGGCCGGTGAGCTGGGCGCACCTGTGATCGTGCTGTCCCACGGGTTTCCCGAGGGGGCGTACTCGTGGCGGCATCAGATCGCTCCGCTCGCACAGGCCGGATACCACGTGATCGCGCCGTATCAACGCGGCTATGGGCCGTCGTCGTGCCCGACCGAGGTCGAGGCGTACGGGATCACCCAACTGACCGACGACCTGCTGGCATTGGTCGCCGAAACCGGTCAGGACCAGGCGATCTATGTCGGCCACGACTGGGGGGCGATGATCGTGTGGGACCTAGCCCGCCTGCATCCCGAGCGGGTCAAGTCCGTCGTCGGGGTGAGCGTGCCGTTCGTGTCGTGGCCCGCCCCACCAACGCAGCTGATGAAGATGGTGTACACCGACCGCTTCTTCTACATCCTCTATTTCCAGCCCGTCGGCCCGGCCGAAACCGAACTTGGCGGCGACCCGCGGCGCACCCAATCGGGAATCCTGTGGGGCGCGTCGGGGCCGGGCCGACCAGCAGAACTTCCGACGGAACTGCCGCCGATGGAAGGCACGGGTTTCCTGACGATGATGCCCATTCCGCCCGAGATGCCGTGGAGCGGACCCGAAGGCGTATGGCTCACCGTGAACGACCTCGATCAGTATGTGGCCGACTTCACCGCGTCGGGCTACTTCGGGCCGGTGAGTTACTACCGCAATCTGGACGCCAACTTCGCGCTCGTCAAAGATCTCTCGTCAGACCGGCTGACCATGCCGTCGTACTTCATCGGCGGTGAGAAGGACATCGTGCTCACCATGGACCCGATGGGCGTCGAGCGAATGCACAATCTGCTCCCCGACTTCCGCGGGCACACCCTCATCCCCGGAGCCGGCCACTGGACCCAGCAAGAGACTCCCGCCGCCTTCAACGAGGCGCTACTTGGGTTTCTGAAGACGCTGTAACCGAGGCTAGGTCGGCATTGCCTGAAGTCGAGCCCGCAGGAAGCGACGCTCGGGCTCGGTCCGCACCAACTCCAGAGCTCGCTCATAGGCGTCATGGGCTGCGGCCCAATGCCCCATTCGACGCAGCAGATCAGCGTGCGCCGAATGCAACAGATGAGAGTCCAGAAGTTGCCCGCGTTCGATCAGCCCTTCGATCAGGGTCAACCCGGCACCAGCACCGTCGGCCATCGCCACGGCAACTGCCCGGTTGAGTTCGACCACCGGCGACGCAACGACTTGACGCAGCACGCCGTACAGCGAGGCGATCTGCGACCAGTCGGTGTCGTCGGCGCTGGCCGCCGTCGAATGCAGCGCGGCGATCGCTGCCTGGATTTGGTATGGCCCGGGGGCCCGCTGACTCATCGCCTCGTGCAGAATTCGCTCGCCCTGTGCGATTCGATCACGGTCCCACAACGAGCGGTCCTGATCGTCCATCAGCACCAACTCGCCGTCGGTCGACAGCCGAGCCAGACGGCGGGCGTCGTGGAGCAGCATCAGCGCCAGTAGCCCGGCAACTTCGGGATCATCGGGCACCAGACGATGGAGCACCCCGCCGAGGCGGATGGCCTCGGCACAGAGGTCCACCCGCATCAACGAACGCCCCGATGACGAGTATCCCTCGTTGAACACCAGGTAGATCACCGAGCAGACGATGTCCAGCCGGTCCCCTAGATCTGCGGCCGATGGCCGCGTGAACGGGATCCCGGCGACCCGGATCTTGCGTTTAGCCCGCACCAACCGCTGGCCCATCGCTGGATCGTCAACCAGGAACGCGCGAGCGATCTCGCCCGTCGACAGGCCCGCGACCGATCGCAGAGTCAGTGCGATCTGCGCCTCGGTGTTGAGCGCCGGGTGGCAACACATCAGCAGCAACGTCAACTGGTCGTCATCGACGACGACGTCGAGCGAATCGTCGTAGATCTCGGCCGGGTCGACCGATGCGTCGAGGGCGGTGTCTCGCCGCCATGCCGACTGCTGCTTCAACCGTCGTTTGCCCTCTCGACGGAGCCGATCGAGGGCCCTTCTTCGGGCCGCAGTGACCAGCCATGCCACGGGTTGGTCGGGGTTCCCATCCGTCGGCCATCGTTGCATGGCCAGCACTGCGGCCTCTTGCAATGACTCTTCGGCGAGGTCAAAGTCGCGCAGCACCCGGGTGAGAGTGCCGAGCGCAGGCCCGACACTCTCCCGCAGGATCTTGGCCAGCGCGCTCCGTTCGATCTCTTCCACCGCACACCTGACCGAGACGAGTTGCTCAGGCCGCCGAATAGTCCACGATCGCACGCACTTCGACGGACCCGGAGCGAGCACCGGGAATGAGCGCGGCAACTGCCAGCGCTCGATCGAGATCGGCTACATCGACGATGTAGTAGCCGCCGAGGACCTCGGTGGTCTCGGCGAACGGCCCGTCGGTGATCGCCCGCACGCCCTCACGCACCCGCACTGTCGTCGCAGTCGACACGGGATGGAGCGGATCGCCGGCCACCATCTCGCCGCTGTCGACGATTCCCTGGGTGAAGGCCATGTACTCGCCCATCGTCGCCCCCATCTCGGCCTCCGACGGCTGATAAGTAGCATCTCCGTAGATCAACAGCATGTAGCGCATCGTCAACACCTCTCTGTATGGCGGGCAGGGTGCCCGTTCGCCTAATTGACGAACGGGCCAACCTCACTTCGACAGGTGCGGCAAGAAATTTGCCGCCGACGAAAATCAGCGGTCGCGCAGCTTCGAGAGCAGACGGAGAATCTCGAGGTAGAGCCACACGATCGTGACCAGCAACCCGAGCGCGCAGAACCACTCCATGTGCGCCGGCAGCTTGGCCTTGACGCCCTTTTCGATCATGTCGAAGTCGAGCGCCAGGTTGAACGCGGCCAAACCAGCCACGAACAGGCTGAACAAAATGCCGGTCAACGATGAACTCTGCAAGAACGGAACGCCCTTGCCGAACATGTTGAGGATGAGTGAGACGCCGTAGAACAGCATCACGCCCATCGTCGCCCCCATCACAATTCGACGGAAACGATTGGTCACCTTGATGATCTCAAGGCGATACATCAACAGCATCACGGCAAAAACGGCCAACGTCGCCCCGGCGGCCTGAACCACGATGCCACCGTTGCGCAGTTCGTAGAACCGGGAGATCACGCCAAGGGCGAAACCTTCGGCGAGTGCGTAGACCGGAGCGAGGAACCGGGCCCAGTTCGGCTTGAACCGGGTTGCAATCACACAGCCGAAGCCGACGAGAATGCCAACCAACGCAAGACCCGGGAATTGCGGCCCAGTCTCAGTACCGGTCTCGACGGCGTTCCAGCCGACGAAAGCCATGCCAAGGAGCAGGACAAACAGCACACCGGTGGCGCTGGCCGTGCCGGCGACGGTCATAACCTTGGCGTCAGCGGACGGGACGGGCCACGAAGTGACTGGACCGTCGGTGACCGGCGGGTTCCACACCGTGGCACCGTCGATCGGGGTGCTGCGTTGAGCGGCCTGTTTCAGGGAGTGCTCGGAGAGGATGGGATTGGCCATTGAATACTCCTATGGCTGTGGCGGCGAAAACGTGCCGCAAGACGAACGTTATCGACTCTCCAGACCGTCATCGCGTCCATCGTTGCGTTACACGAGCCCGAGCTACGCCAGGTCGTGGGCGCTCGCCCCATCCCAGAGGTCGATCTCGGGGGCGACCGACAGCAGCCCGCGGCAGGCCTGCGCCATCTCAACCATCGTCGCCGAGTCGAAATGATCGCGCTGCGCCTTGGGCGCGTCCCACTTCTGAATCACCAGATATCGACCCGGAGTGGTCGCTGACGCGCACAGGTCGATGTTTCGACAGCCAGGCTGCATTCTGGTGAGCACAACGTACTTCGACAGCACGGCCAGCAGGCCCGGGGGGTCGTCCGCATCAAAAGTCAGCGTGACGATGGTTAACTCCACGTCTTCAGCCACCAGCTGTGATCCTCCACCACGATCGGTCGAACTACCGATTGCACAAAGTCACACACGACCCGTTGTGACGCTTGACCCTCTCGGTATCGTAGACAACGTCGGTTCGGGTAGGGCGGATGCCCAACCCCTCATCCCCAACAGCGAGGTGGAGATCAGTGGCCAAGGATCGCGTTGAGCGAGACGAGGAAGATCTGGTCCGGCTGTACCTCACTGACATTGGCCAGTACACCCTGCTGACCAAGGATGATGAAGTACGCCTGGCCAAGGCAATCGAAGCCGGCAAGACTGCCGCTGCCGAGCTCGAAAAGGGTGGCAAAGACCTGTCGGCCGCCAAGAAGCGTGACTATCGCCGGGCGGCTCGCGACGGAGAAGATGCCGAGCGCTCGTTCGTGCAGTCAAACCTTCGGCTCGTGGTGTCAATCGCCAAGAAGTATCAAGCTTCAGGTCTGCCGTTGCTCGACCTCATTCAAGAGGGCAACCTCGGGCTGATGCACGCCGTCGAGAAGTTCGACTGGCGCAAGGGTTTCAAGTTCTCGACGTACGCGACGTGGTGGATTCGCCAAGCGATCACACGCGGCATTGCCAATACCGGTCGCAC
>JANNNL010000463.1:0-5561 GCA_031398525.1 Actinomycetes bacterium
GCGGTGTGCCCGATTGGCCGTGCCCGCGGGCGTCGACTGCGATGACCGTGCGTCCCGACCCCTGCAGCGCGGCGACGACGCCCGGAAGCACCCAGTTGGTGTGGCTGCTGGCAGCGAACCCGTGCTGCAGCACCACCGGCACGTCGCCGGCCGAACGCTCGCCGAACTCGTGGTATGCGATCTCGATGCCGTCGCTGGTGGTGAACGTGTTCATCGCCTCATCGTGACACGGTGCAATCCGGGCCCACCGAACCGGAAGGAGCGCGTACGCTCGCCGCATGACCAGTGCCATCAGCGAGCGAGTGTTCCGGGTGACCGTGCGCGGGCAGTTCGACGGGCTGACCGACGAAGCTCGCCGCTACCTCGCGGCGGCACAGGCGGAGCACGACATCTTCGTGTCGGCGTACACGCCCGAGGGCACGTTCACCTACGACGCCAAGCTCGACTTCTTCAACCTGCGCTACGAACTCCGCATCAGTGGCGACGACAGGTCGACCAGGGCCGAGGCCGCCGGGTTGGTTGAGGCCGAGACATTCTTGAGGACGATGCAGTTCGGGTTCCGCAACCTGCGGGTCACCGTGGTCGATACCTCGGCGATCTGGGCGGCTGCCGGGCTCCAGCGGCACTGACCCGTCCTCTCAGTGGTTTGGCGAAACCTGGGCCGCACCGGCCAGGGTCCAACGGATCGACCGTTCCAAGAGGGCGGGGGTCATCTCACCCGCCGGCAGGTTCGGGCGTTGCCCGAGCAACCAGCCGCCGACGATGAAGTGGAGTGTGGCGAGCAAATCAGCGGCCGTGCGGGCATCGAAGCCGCCGTCGGTGAGACAGGCGAGCACCTCGTCGGACAGGCGGTTGACGGCGTTTGCCGGTTGGCGAAATGGGAGGACTCGGGTCGCCACGCCGGGGTAGCGAGCGAAGGTTGTGTCCATTGCCATGACGATGGCGACGATGCGATCGTCCCATCGAAGCCCGCCGGAACCCGGGAGTTCGACGCTGCGGGCGACGCGTTCACAGACCCGGTTGACCAGGTCATTCTTGCCGGCGACGTAGTGATAGACAGCAGGGACGGACACGCCGAGGCGGCCGGCCACCGCCGACACGCTGAGGGAGTCAAGCCCGTGCTCGGCGACCTCCGCGAGGGCTGCGGTCACGACGTCATCACGCGACAAAGCATCGGGCTGGGTGCCCCCGCGACTCCGCTTGATCGGAGGCGCCGCGAGCGGCTTGAGCGGTTTGACCACAGCCATTGAAAGAGTTTAAATGGATCAGCCAACCCCACGCCGATCAGGAGCGCTATGACCCTCGATTTGAAGGCCGCCGAGTTCACTTTCCAAGGTCTCCGCCCAATACCCGTCGCCGTCACAACCGTCCATGGCGAGCGGGCCAACGGCCTGATGTCGTTGTCGGGTGGCCCGGCCGGCATCATCTCCGAGGCCCCGCGGGTGACCGTCAGTATCACGAAGTACAACTTCAGCCACGACATGATCCTCAACGGTGGCGTGTTCGCTCTGCACGTATTGAGCAACGATCCGTCGATCATCGACACCTCGATCGAGATTCTGATGGCCCTCGGCGGCAGCTCGGGCCGCGACGGCGACAAACTCGCTGCCCTGGAAACGAAGACCGGCGTGACCGGCACGCCGATCTTGCTGGGAGCCCTGTCGTACGTCGAGGCGCGGGTCACGGGCAGCCTCGACAACGACGAGAACACGATCTTCGTCGGTGATGTCGTCGCCGCCGAACGGCTGAACAAGGGTCGCAAGCTCGACATCGGCGAGGCCTGGTCGAAGCTGCCGCCCGAGTGGATCGAGCAGTACGACCGCAACCATCACCCGCAACTCGACCACTGCCGCTTGATGCGCGGCCTGACAATCCCGGAGGTGGCGTCATGAGTTCAGTGGAGGATCGCCTGCAGCGAATGGAGGATCTGATGGAAATCCACCAATTGTTCATCGACTACGGCATGCATCTCGATGCCGGTCGGTTCGAGGAGTACTCGAACCTGTTCGCCACCGATGGCCAGATTCGCCTGGGTCCGCTCGGCAAGGCCCAAGGTCGCGAGGCGATTCGCGAGACGATGACCCGCGCTCTCGACGGCCTCGTCGGCACGACCTACCACGTCATTTCCAGCCCGACAGTCCAGCTCAACGGCGATACGGCGACGTCGGAAGTGATGTGGACGATGATCGAACGGGGCGACGATGGCCAGCCCCGCCTGTCGATGCTCGGCCGCCATCGCGACGAGCTGGTCCGCGAAGATGGTCGCTGGAAAATCAACGTCCGCCGCGGGCTGATCGACGTGCCCAGCAGCTACCCGGGAGCAGCACGATGACCCGTTCCGACACCGAGTTTCCCCGCGACGAGATCGAGGCCGCGTTCAAGAACTACTTCCTCACCGGCCCGGTGATGGAGGACTGGATTGCCTGGTCGCAGCTGTTCACCGATGACGCCGTCTACTTCGACCACTTCTACGGTCGGTTCCGGGGCCGTCTGGAAGGGCCTGAACACCGCCGACCACCCCGACGAGTCGCAGCCGCCATTCGTCTTCCCGTCGCTGCAGATCATCACCTACGCCGGTGACGGCAAGTGGAGTTCGGAAGAGGACTGGTGGATGCTCCCCGAGATGATCAAGTACGCCAAGGGCTACTGGAAGGCCTGCCAGGCGATCGACCCCGACTATGCCCAGCAGATGTCACGCCGTCACTGGGGCCCGGTCGATTGGGCTCGCCCGCCCGAAGGTCATGTCGCTCGCCCCTCGTGGTGGGGTCGCGAGCACGAGATTGCCGTCGTGCGACGCATCGAGGACATGACCTTCGGCGAACGAGTCTGAGCTCATACGAGGCCGACCGACGGCCTATGCCGCAGCGAGTTCGACGGCCACATCCTCGAGGCGGTTGAGTGAGATCTGCATGCCACCTTCCATGCCCGAGTCGATGTGCATGTCGCGATGCTCCTGGCATGAATGTTGGACGAGGGTGGTCATCGTGGTGACCCCATCGGCCTCGACGAGGGTGATCACGTTGAGCGCCTCGCCATCGGGGAAGCCCTCGAAGACCTCGGTCGACACGACGCGGTGTGGCGCATCGATCTCGCGATATTCCCCGTGGAAACCGACCTCGTAGCCGCCTTCCTCGCGGGTGAGATAGCGCCATTGGCCGCCGACCCGCAGGTCGATCTCGCAGACCAACCATTCGGAGGTGTCGAACCCCCACCACCGCTTGACCAGCTCAGGCGTGGTCCAGGCCGTGAAGATCAGGGCGGCGGGAGCGTCGAATTGGCGGGTGATCAGGATCTCGGTATCGGACGGCAGGGCGACGGTTGCCGAGCCGTGGCGGTTGGTGGTCATGGTGATTCCTCCGTTGGAGTCGTATCGGATTGGAGTTCGGACTGCAGCTCGACGAGGAGATCGTCGAGCCGGTCGAGTCGGGCGTTCCAGGTGCGCTCGAACGAGCTGAGCCAGTCGTAGACCGGCTTCAGCGCGGCGCCGTTGACGCGATACCAGCGGTGCCGGCCATCGGTGCGCACATGGACCAGGTCGACTGCTCGCAGCACGCCGAGGTGTTTGGACACCTGCGGTTGGCTGAGGCCGAGTCGATCGACCAGGTCGCCCACCGTGACCTCCCCGGTGCCGATGGCATCGAGCAGGTCACGGCGGCTCGCGTCCCCGACGGCGTTGAACGCATCAGTCGTCGTTGGAGTGCGAGCCATGTCTCCAATATATTCCGATATCGGCATGTGTCAAGAGGAAATCCTGGCCGACAAGATCTCGCGGTCCATCGCATCGCGGGCTCGGAGCATCAACCGATTGGTCAGCTCGCGCTCGTTCATCATCGGGGCGCGGCCGGGGCGGCGGGCGCGGCGGGGTAGATGCCCGACATGACGGTGAAGCCGGGGATGCGCTTCACCCGGTCGGTCCAGCGGCGCAGGGCGGGGTAGTCGAGCAGGCTGATGCCGCCCTGGTCGGAAAGCATCACGTCGGGGAACAGGGCGATGTCGGCGATCGTCGGATGATCGGCCGAAGCGACCCAGTCGCGGCCCCGCTGCTCGTGGAACCACAGGTGATCGTCGAGCACCCGAAACAGGCGGTGGGTCCCGGCCCGGACGGCCTCGATGTCGAACTCGTAGCCAAGCGTGTCGTGCAGCCGCGCCGCCGACGCAGTGTTCGTCGTCCCCTCGGCGAACTGCAACCACGACGCGACCTCGCCAAGCAGCCGTGGGTCGTGCGTCGGATACCACTGGCCGCTGGGGTCGTACGTCGCGGCGAGATAGGTGAGGATGGCGTGGGCGTCACGCAGCACATATCCGTCGTCGTCGATCACCGGGATATGGCCGAGGGGGTTGACCTCGGCGAACGCGGCGCCCTTGTGCTCCCGGCCGGGGAAGAAATCGATGGTGACCAGCGCATATGGCACGTCGAGAATGCTCATCATCAGCCGCTGCTTGTAGCAGTTCACCGAGAGTTCGTAGTCGTACAGCTTGATCACTATGTGACTCCTCAGATATCCAACACGAGGCGGTCGGAACGCGAGCGCGACACGCAGGTCAGCATCCGGTCGCCCGCCTGCCGTTCGGTCGCGTTGAGGTAGACGTCTTGATGGTCGGGCTCCCCGGCGAGCACGGCGACGACGCACGTGCCGCACGCGCCCTGCTCACACGATGAGGGCAAGGCGACACCATTGGCTCGCAGCGCGTCGAGCACCGACGTCCCCGCGGGGACATCGATAGTCAGCGCGGAGCGAGCAAGTTCGACAGTGAACGACGACGAGGCGTCGAGTTCGGTGGTGTTCTTGAAGTACTCGAAGTGGACCGCCGCGTCGGGCCACCCGGCGGCGGTCGCGGTCGTCCGGGCGGCATCGAGCATCGGCCCCGGCCCGCAGATGTAGACATGCCCACCATCCTCGGGCGTTGCCAGAATGCCCTGCAGCGCGTCGCCGGTCTCCTGCGGGGAGAGTCCGAGATGGGTCACAACTGCGACTCCAAGCGGCGCGAGTCGGTCGGCGAAGGCGACGTGATCGGCGGATTGGGCGAAGTAGTGCAACTCGTACGTCAACGCGCTCGCCGCCAGTGCCTGGGCCATCGAGAGCAGCGGTGTGATTCCGATTCCTCCGGCGATCAACACGGTGCGGAACGAGTCGCGGCGCAGCGTAAAGTTGTTGCGCGGCTCGGAGATGGCGACGACGTCGCCCTCGCGCACGACATCGTGAAGACACGCCGAACCGCCGCGTGAATCGGGCTCGCGCTTGACGCCAATCACGTAGCGGTCGAGTTCGCCCGGCCCGTTGACCAGGGAGTACTGCCTCGTCAGGCCATTGGGCAACTGCACGTCAATATGGGCCCCCGGCTGGAACGTGGGCAGCTGCCCGTCGATGCGACAAAGCTCACATGCGACAACCCCGTCGGCGACGATGGTCTTGCGGGCCACGGTGACCGGGAAGTGGTAGTCGCGTGCTGACCAGGGTCATGACGATCAGCAGCAGGTCCTTGGTTGTGCCGGGCAGGCCGAGCGAGCGTTCGAGAAACACCTGCAGATAGAAGAAGGTGAAATACCACACCGCCCCTTG
>JANNNL010000277.1:0-15285 GCA_031398525.1 Actinomycetes bacterium
CGAGCTCGCTGGTGAGGCCGACCTCGTCCCAACCGGCGCTGAACGTCACACACACCTGGGCATCGGCGAGGTCGTCAACGGTCGACACCCGCATCGCCGGCCGGACCGGTTGTTCGATCTCCTGTCGGTGCCCGGCCGGCCCCCAGAACGCCCCCTGATCGAGTGCAGCCCACCAGCGGCGGCCGAGGGCCGGCGCAGACACCACCCCGACAACCACCTCACCGTTGTACGTCAGGGCGATGAGCGTCGCCCACACCGGAATGCCCCGCACAAAGTTCGATGTGCCATCGACGGGGTCGACGATCCACTGCCACGGCGATGCGCGGTCACCGGTCTTGCCGTGTTCCTCGCCGTAGAGCCCGTGATGGGAGCGATGGGTTGCCAGGTGGTCGGCGATCGCCGTTTCTGCCCCCCGGTCGGCCTCGGTGACCTCGCTGCGATCGGCCTTGCGATCGATGGTGAAGGCCCGGGCCTCGTATCGGTGCAGGGTTTGAGCGTCGGCGAGACCGGCGAGTTCGAGGGCCAACCTCAACTCAAGATCGAGGTCGGCGTCGGGCGGTAGCAGGAATTCAGCACGCATGGCGATTCCATTCTGCCCGGACGATGGCGCAGACCGCCGCTGGCGGTGGAGGATGGCCAGCGTTCGGCGACTGGGGCGACGTCAGCTCAGGGTGGCGGGAACGGGCCGATCGATGAGCCGGCGAACGCCATTGGCAATGCCGTCGGCGTCGAGCCCGTGGAATGCCAGGATGCGGTCGGCCTTGCCGTGGGGAATGAACCGAGTCGGCAAACCGAGTACCTCGATCATCGGCCGCGAGCCTGGCAGGTGAGCCAGGGCATCTTCGATGGTCATCCCAATGCCGCCATCGCGGATGCCGTCCTCGACGGTGAGCACATGGGTGTGGCGGGCGGCGTCGGCGAGCATGTCGGCGTCGATCGGGGCGCAGCACCGCACATCCCAGACGGTGACCTCATGGCCCTCGGCCGCCAGGGTGATCGCCGCCTTCTCGGCGAAGCTGACCAGCTTGCCGATCGCCAAGATGCACACCCGGTCGGTCGCATTTTCGGCTGCTGCCCGCAGCTTGCGGGCTTTCAAACCGCTGCCGACCTGATCTTCGGGCACCTGGTGGGCTTGCCCACGGGCGTAACGGATAGCCACCGGGCCCTCGTCGGCCAGCGCAATCGAATCATGCAACATCTGGTGCAACTCTTGGGCCGACGACGGGGCGAGCACCCTCATGCCTGGCACCTTCGACAGCAATGCCATGTCGTACATGCCGTGGTGACTGGCGCCGTCGTCGCCGGTGACGCCGGCGCGATCGAGGCAGAACACGACGGGCAGGCGGTGGAGTGCGACGTCGTAAACCACCTGGTCCCATGCTCGGGAGAGGAACGTCGAGTAGATCGCCACGATCGGGCGCAGACCACCCATCGCCATGCCGGCCGCACCGGTGACGGCATGTTGCTCGGCGATGCCGACGTCGAAGAACCGGTCGGGGAAGCGAGTCTGGAAGGGCAATAACCCCGTCGGTCCGGGCATCGCTGCAGTAATCGCAACGATCCGGGGGTCGTGCTCGGCCTCCTTGATGATTGCATCGGCGAACGCCTGGGTGTAGCCCGTCGGCACGGCCTTTGGAGGTCCCACGGCCGGGTCGAACACCGGGGCGTCGTGGAGGTGTTTCTCGTCGTCATCCTCGGCGGGCGGGTAGCCCCGGCCCTTCTGGGTGAGGGCGTGGATGACGATCGGCCCCTCGGCCGACAGTTCGATGGCGTTGCGCAGGGCGTGTTCGAGTTCTTCGATGTCGTGACCATCGACCGGGCCGACGTATTTGACGCCCAGCGCTTCGAAGAAGGACGGCGGCTGCAGAAACTCGCGAACGGCAGCCTTGAACGCTTCCATGCCTCGCTCGGCCTGGTGCCCGACGACGGGCAGATCGCGCAGGAATCCCTCGATTCGGCGCTGCCGGCGGACGTAGACCGGGTTCATTCGGATGTTGGCGAAGCTGTGCGACAACTTGTCGGCGATCCGGTCGGCCGCCGCGGTCTTGCCGTCGGGCTTGTTGTCGGTGAGGTTCGAAATCGTCGGGGCGTACGAACGGCCGTTGTCGTTGAGGATGATGATTACCCGCTGGCGGGAATGACCGATGTTGTTCAACGCCTCGTACGCCATGCCGCCGGTCAATGACCCGTCGCCGATGACGGCGACGATGTGACGACGCGGGTCGGTTCCCCGATCACGGGCGACAGCCATGCCATAGGCATAGGAGAGAATCGTCGAGGCGTGGCTGTTCTCGACGAAGTCGTGCTTGCTTTCCTCGCGGCTGGGATAGCCCGACAGCCCACCGGCCTGGCGAAGCTGTTCGAAGCTGTTTGTTCGCCCGGTGACGATCTTGTGGACGTACGCCTGATGCCCGGTGTCCCACAAGATGGCGTCGGTCGGTGAGTCGAACACTCGATGCAGTGCCAAGGTCAGTTCGACGACGCCGAGATTGGAGCCAAGATGGCCAGCGTTTTCGGCGACGGCCTGCACGATGAAGTCGCGGATTTCGCCCGACAGATCGTCAAGCTCCCGACGGTTAAGTCCTCGCAGGTCCGCGGGACGGCGAATCGACTCC
The DNA here is from genome assembly GCA_031398525.1 of Actinomycetes bacterium. Lineage (GTDB taxonomy): Bacteria > Actinomycetota > Acidimicrobiia > Acidimicrobiales > Ilumatobacteraceae > JANMJD01. The sequence goes on from JANNNL010000277.1 coordinate 2,616, forward strand.
AGCACCATTGTCTTCGAGGCTACCCGTGGGTAGGCCATCGGGCTCAGTCACACGGGTGGTCATCGGTCGAAATTCACACCGTCGGGCCCTGTTCATGCGACAAGAGCGGCGGTGCGGCGCTCAGTGTGGTCGAGGGCAACGGAACGCAGGCCGGCCGCCACCCGGTTCCGTCGGTTGCGGACCGAGCGCTCGCACAGGTCGAAGCTCTTGGCCAGCTCGACTGTCGAGGATCCGGTGGCCCATTCGGCGGCGAACCGGAGGTCCTCGGCGTCGACGCCGGCTGAGCGGGCGTCGCGGAGCAGTTCGATAACGATCATCATCGGCTCGGACTCGACTATGCGAGCCGGCTCCGTCGCGATCGGGCCGTCTGACATCGGGAGTTCGTCGGCGGAACGCAACCGATGATCGCGTACGAACGTGCGGTACTCGATGTCGCGCACCAGCCCGGCCGCCACCCGGCGCGGCCGGCGCTCGATCGGGTACGTGCGGATCACGATCCACGCGTGGGCAACCAGATCATCGAACGCCACTTGGCGGCTCGTGGCGTACTTGCGGGCCCGCCGGGTGGCAACTGCGACGAGCGAGGGGAGTACCCGGTGGAGCACAACCCGAGCGGCGAGGTCGTCGGTGGCAGCGAGTTCCATGACCGCGGCCAGCCGGGCATCGGCATCGTCATCGCGGGGATCGCCGAACAGCCCCAGTTGGCTCAGGAGCGAGCCGAGGTCACCGGTTGGGGAACAGATGGGGATGGCCCATTCGGCGATCCGGCGATGAGTGGCCGAACGGCGATTCAGCTGGCTCCATTCGTTGAGCAGCGGGGCGGCCAGCGGCGACCAGAAGGTGGATGGAGCGACGGGGAAGTCGATGAGATTCATCGGCTCATCGTCCGCACCGGACTCACAGGACGACTCACAGGAACCCTCACCGGCACCAATGGTTTGGTCAAGAATCGTTCAAGATTCCCTGGTGAGACTTCTTTTCTTGCCGATTGAGGTCGATCCGGTCCCACATCGAAGCATGCGTCAACGCTTGCTTCCCCCCGTGCAGTTAGTTGTCCGCCGCGACGGCACCGAGACGACCGTGGTTGTCAACGGCCTGACCGATGGCGACCGAGTTGCAGACCTCGCTGCGGCGGTCGGGCTGAGCGCCTCCGACCGGTTGATCATCGACGGTCAGATCGTTGGATCTCGCCAGCGCTTGGCCGCGGCCGACGTCAGGCGGGGCTCGGTGATCGAGGCGTTCGGCGAGCCGGTGATCGAGGGACCCGGTGACCTCAGCGACACCGGAGCGGCGGCCCATGCCGAATCAGAGGCATTGACCATCGAGTGGTACGCCGGTCCGGACAGCGGTCGCCGGGTCGGTCTGGGGATCGGCCGTCACATCGTCGGTCGCCAGCTTGGGAGTCGTCAGCCTGGGGGCCGTCAGGGCGATGGACGGCGAATCGATGAGTCATTGGCCGCCAGCGATCGGCGACTGGCCACGCACCACGGGCTCGTCGTCGTGCGATCGGGCCATGGCTCGCTGACGCCCGAGGTGACGTATCAAGACCTCGCCGGGGTGGCCTCGAGCCTTGACGGTGCGCCCATCGACGGGTCGGTCGCGCTGGGGTTCGGCCAGGTCCTTCGGGTGGGATCCAGTTTGCTGCGCATCCGCGGCCCGGTCGTCGCCGCTCGTCGCGCTCCGTCGACCCGTCCCACGGGGACCTGGACCCAGTCGTTGAATCGGCCGCCGCGTCGACTCCCCCCGACCCGAGTTTCAACCGTCGAACTTCCCGAGATCGTCGGATCGCCACTGGGTGATGCGGTGGGGCCCGGGGCGATGGCACTGGTCACCGCCGGTTTCTCGCTGCTTGGCGGGCTCGTCATGATGCTCGTCTTTCGCCAGGAGCTGATGGCGATCATGGCGCTGGTCGGCGCGGTGACGGCGGTGGCGACCTGGTCGGTGCAGTCGATACGTAGCCGTCGATCGCGGCGCAGAAGCCGTCAGGCGGCCGTTGCCCGTACCGCGGAGATTGAGGCGCGACTGTCGATCGGTCGCCTCACCGAAGCACGCCGACTGGCCGAGTTGCCTGGTCTGGCCGAGGCCGGCATGACGGCAGAATCGGGCGTCGGTCTCTGGGAACGCCGGCTGACCCATCCGGACGCGCTCGAAGTCATTCTCGGGGTCGGTAGTTGTCAGTGGAGTCCGACGCCGGTCGGTACCAACAGCGGCCGCCCGCTGACCGACGACGATGCATTGATGGCTGCGGGCGGACTCGCACCGCTCACGCACGTGGGAATCACGATCCAGCTGTGTGCTGGTCGCGCCCTGGGAATTGTCGGGTCGAGTGCGATGCGCGGATCGCTGGCCCGCAGCTTGGTGACCCAACTGGCGGTCGCCCATGGCCCGGCCGACTTGCAGGTCGTGGTCGTCACCGGCCGCGACGGGGCGGGCGACTGGGACTGGTTGAGTTGGCTACCGCACAGCCAGGGCGATGATGGCGGGGTGACCTGCGGTCCGTCGTCGTTCATTGATGAGTGGGCGGCTGCACAGTTGGCGGCAACCGCGGACCCCGCCGCAACGGTCAAACCCTCGGTCAACGCCGTCCAGTACGCCGGCGGCGAGCGGGTTTCGCTGGTGGTTGTCGACGATCCGGCCACGTTGGCGAGTCGTACATCGCCGCTGCGGCGATTGCTCGGTGCGGAAACCCACCCGGTGGTCTTGATCGTCGTTGCCGCCGAGCTTCGCGATCTGCCCGCACTGTGTGGCGAGGCAATCGAAATCGCCGACGACGCGACGGCGATCCGGCATTGCTGGGCCACGTCGGATGGTTCGCAGCCGCTCGGTGCTCCGGCCGAACGATTTCGGATCTCGGGAGCGACCCCGGCGACCGCGGCGGTCGCGGCCCGTCGGATGGCTCGATTCGACGATCCGGAGCGGGTCAACACCCTTGGCTCACTTCCGGCTGCGGTCACCCTCGACCAGCTGCTCGGTGACCGGGTGGCGAACGCCGACACGATCGCCGAAGGCTGGCTCGCCGCCGGACCCGACCCGAGCCCTCGGGCATTGATCGGGGTGGCGGCTGATGGCACCGTGGAACTCGATTTGCGCCGTGATGGCCCGCACGCGCTGATTGGCGGCACCACCGGGGCCGGCAAGAGCGAGTTGCTGCGCACGCTGGTGGCCGCGCTGGCCGTGGCCAGTCCGCCCGATCTGCTTTCGTTCGTCCTGATCGACTACAAGGGCGGTGCGGCGTTCGATGCCTGCGCCCGCCTGCCGCACGTCGTCGGGATTGTGACCGACCTCGACGACCGGTTGGCATCTCGGGTGTTGGTCTCGCTCGATGCCGAACTGCGTCGTCGCGAGCACCTCTTGCGTGACGCTGGGGCGAGCGATCTGACGGCCTATCGCGCCGTGAATGACCGTCCAGCGATCCCCCGGCTGGTCGTGGTCGTCGACGAGTTCGCAGCGCTGGCGACCGAACTGCCTGAGTTTCTTGGGTCGCTGGTGGCGATCGCCCAACGCGGTCGGAGCCTGGGCGTACACATGGTGTTGGCCACCCAACGGCCCAGCGGGGTGATCAGCGATGACATTCGGGCGAACACCAACCTGCGGATCGCCCTGCGCGTGCAGGATCGCGCCGATGCGATGGATGTCGTCGGCGATCCGATCGCGGCGAGCCTCTCGCGCAACCGTCCCGGCAGCGCCGTCGTGCGCCTCGATGCGACAGAACTGGCCGTGTTCCAGACCGCTAGGTGTACCGGCGAGCCCGGGCCGGACGGTGCAACGCCTTCTGCCACGGCGCTCGACGTATTGGTTGAGCGGCTGGTGCAGGCCACCGCCTTGCGCGGGGCAGGCCCGGCTCGCCGCCCGTGGCTCGATCCGCTCCCGGCGTCGATCGCCCCCGACGAGCAAAGCGCCGGCGAACCCGGTACCGGCGAACCCGGTACCGCCTTCGGCGTCGGCTCCGGAGTCGACTTTGGCGTCGTCGACGTGCCCGAGACGCAGTCGCGTGATCGGCTGCAATGGAATGTTGCGACCGGCCATCTGCTGCTGGCCGGATCGATAGGCTCAGGGACCACGACCGCGCTCGTGACGGTGGCGACGCACCTTGCCGCGTCGTGTGCGCCGAGTGAGCTGCATCTCTACGTGATCGACGCCGTCGGTTGCGGACTACTCGATGGGCTTGGGGGCCTGGGGCACTGCGCCGGAGTAATTGGCTCGGCGGAACCCGAGCGCCGTAGTCGCCTGCTGCAGCGGCTCAGCCACGAGATCTCTCGCCGCCAGGCCTCAACGGCCGGCGGGTCTGAGAATGCCACGACGGCTGTGCCGTTGGCGACAATCGTGGTGGCCATTGATGGACTCGGGTCGCTGCGGTCAGCCCTCGATACCGCCGCGGGGCAAGGCGACGCCGACAGGTTGGCGATGATCATGCAGGAAGGGCCACGCGTGGGTGTTGTCGTGGCCGCGACGGTCGATCGACCGACGGAGGTGCCCTCGGCCGTGATGGCTCGCGCGAGTTCCCGCTGGGTGTTTGGGCTCACCGACCCAATGGAAGCGGCATTCTGGGGGGTGAACGCCCGGTCGACGATCCCCCTTGGGCAGCCAGGGCGTTGCCTCCAGGTCGAAAGCGGCCACGAGGCGCAACTGTTCCGGGATCGTCGCTCGGTGGTCGAGATCGTCGACGCGATCAACCGGGCCGCCGCCCCATGCGTGGGGCCGATGCCCCTGGCGTCGCTTCCAACGACGGTGGCGTTTACCGACTTGATCGACGGTCACGACGATGCCCGCGACATTGACGCTCACGGATTCAACCCTCACGCAGACATCGAGGGTTCGGTGTACTTTCGCCTCGGACTCGGGGTGGCCTCGGTAGCGACCGCCGGGGTCGTGCTCCACGACGGAGAGCATCTGCTGGTCGCCGGGCCGGCGCGCTCGGGCCGCTCGACCACGCTAACGACGATGGTGGAGGCCTGGCGTGGCATCTATCCCGACGGCTGGGTGGGAACAGTGCGACCGCGGCGCAATGCTGCGCTCGCCAACTGCGATGCGACGATCGACGGGTCGCTGAGGGATGTCGTCAGCGAGGCGACCCTGCACCCCGACCAACCCCGCCTGATCGTCGTCGACGATGCCGAGTTGGTCGACGACGACGGCGGCCTTCAGGCGTTGCTCGCTACCGCGCCAGCCGGGTTGCACGTGATTGCTGCAGGCCGACCCGAAGCGTTGCGAGCGGCGTATGGGCACTGGACCGGAGTGGTCAAGCGGGCGCGCAAAGGTGTTCTGCTCGGCGCGATTCATGACCTCGACGCCGACGTATTGGGCGTGATGTTGCCTCGCCATCGTCCGGCGCACGCACCCATTGGGCGCGGGTACCTGGTCGCTGACGGTCAGGTCGAGGCGGTGCAGTTGGCGATGCCAAGCGTCCGTCGTCTGCTTCAGGTCGCCTGATCCCGGCCCTCCCAGGCTGACCGCACGAACTAAAAGATGACGATGAGCAGGAACATCGCGAAGAACATCGACAGGAGGACGAGCCCAATCGTGATGATCGCCAGCGTCGCAGGCGACAGCAGCATGGCGCGTATGGCTCCCGCGAGCTCACCGAAGGCGGCGCGGTGCTCTCTGATGACCCCTCGGATGCCCATCGCACCCTTGGCCAATCGGGCAACTCCCGCTCGGCCGTCGTCGTCATCGTCGTTGTCGCCGAGGAACGATCGCAGTCCTTCGCCGATCTTGGGGTTGCGCATCGCCGAGACGATTTCGGTCTCCAAGCTGTCGACACCCTGGTGAATGGCCCGGGCCCGACGACCGAGTAGCCAGGCTGCACCGGCTGGGATGAGCGCCGCAACGAGCACGATGATCGCCAGCGTCATGGTCCACCATGAACTGTTGCGAAAGGCGACCATTGCGGCCAGCCAGGTGGCGACGCCCAGGCCGCCCGTGAGGATCAAGGCGAGGCGCGCCCAGCGCTCGAGACGGCCGAAGACCCGTCCGGTGAACGCCGAGATGCGAGCGGCCACGTCGGCATCGCTCGCCGTACCATTCGGCCCGACCTTGATTGGTTTGGACTTGGCATGTCGGGAACGGTCGGTGGCCACGTCTGTACCGTACCTTTCCATCGATCGCCGCCCCTTTCCATCGATCGCCACCCGTTCGAAACCGGTTCGCTGCCAGCGGGTGACCGCGGGTCGGTAGCGTCGTGGGATGGTTCGTGCTCGCTCCGAGACGATGTTGGTGACCCGGGTGACACCCGAGTCGCGACGTCGCCGACCCGATGAGGTGATCGTCGAGGAGCCGATGGAGGTGCAACTCGATGGCACGATTGTCTCCACGACAATGCGCACTCCCGGCCACGACTATGAGTTGGCAGTCGGGTTCTGTTTCACCGACGGCCTGCTCGGCGGTGCTCCCGTCGTCGGGGTGCGGTACTGCGCCAAGGGGTCGGCCGTGGAGAGCGAATTCAACGTCGTGACGGTGGAAACCGGCGGCCGGGCCCCGGTGCCGACGCCGCGGCTCGGAACGACGTCGTCGAGCTGCGGGCTGTGCGGCTCGGCCAGCCTGGAAGCACTGACCGACCGGCTGCTGCCACTCCCGAATGACCTGCTCAGAGCCCCGATCGAGACCTTCGTCCAGATCGCCGAGCAGGCCGTGGTCGGGCAGGGGTTGTTTGCCACCACCGGTGCCGTCCATGCTGCGGCTGCCTTCGACGTGACGGGTACACCGTCGATCATCCGCGAGGATGTCGGTCGGCACAATGCGGTCGACAAGGTCGTGGGCCGATTGCTCCTCGATGGTCGACTCCCCGCCCACGACCTTGGGTTGTTCGTGTCGGGACGGGCCAGTTTCGAGATCGTCCAAAAGGCGTGGGCCGCGGGGTTTGGCACGATCGTTGCCGTCAGCGCTCCGACGGCCCTCGCCGTTCAGACGGCACGACGGGCCGGGATGATGCTCGCCGGCTTCATTCGCGGCGATGGGCTGAACATCTATTCCCCCGAGCGGTTGTAGCGCTCCCGCCAGGGCGCACGAGACGTTGTCCGACGATTTTGGCCAGCTGATGCATCCGCGTCGGCCGTCGGCGTCGATACTTGAGTCATGCCCGCTCGTCGATCGTTGATCGCGCTCACGATGTCCGCTGCTCTCGTTGCGGGCTGCGGCGCGCCGAAGAACAGGGTCGTGGCCGATACCGCCGACTCGGCGTTCTTCAAGATCCCGCGGAGCTGGGAGACGTACTCGATTGACGTAGGCGTCGACAACCGGCTGCCGCCGACCTTCCCCGAGGATGTCACCGCCGTCTGGTCGACCGTGTTCGACGCCGACCCGGTGCCGAGTGTCGACAATGCCGGGCTGCTCAGCGAGCTGAGGGCCGACGACCTCAGTCACCCGGTCGGGCGGGCCAGTGTTTACGCCGTTGGGGGCACGTTCCTGCAACGGTTGTCGATTGCCTCGGCCCGCGAGTCGGCGATCGGGTTCGACCCGGTTGCCGTGCCCGACGACATCAAGGACCAGGTCGAGATCATCGACTACCAGCCCACCGGGCACGACGTGCTGGAAGGTAGCCGGGTGGTGTTCAACTTCCGTTCCAGCGTGAACGAGCCGTGGCAGACCTATGACGTGACGACGATGTTCGACCAGTCGATTCAGCGGATGTACGTGCTGACGATCGGTTGTTCGGCGGAGTGTTTCAAGACGAACAGCAGCCGAATCTTCGCCGTGACCGACTCGTGGACCGTCAGCAAGTAACCGGGTCGACGAGCCGCAACACTTCGAGCCGAACGTCGTGCTCAGGACCGAGGTGGACCCGACATTGCCCCGGCTGGTTCGGGCATTGACGGGATCGGCTCGGCGAATCCGACGACCTGCACGTCGTGCGCCCACCGGGCTCGCTCGTGGAACCGCTTGATCGCCTCGCGATTGGCTCCGACGTGGTACCAACCTCCGTCGAGCGTTGGCCCGGGAATGCCCCGATAGATCGCCTCGACGTCGTCGCCGGTGATCGTGTGGCGGGCGGTAAGCGCGTGGGCGATGGCCAACACGAACCACTCGTGTTCGCAGACCAGTTTCACCGCTCGCTCAAACTGCTCTTGCAGCTTGGCCTCGATCTGCCGGTCGGCACCGTCGCGAGTGTTGGGGCCTCGAACGTCGGGGTTGACCGCCCCGGTCGACGTTTGCACCAGGCTCGGCATGCGCGACGACAACGAGTCGCCCATCGCGGCGCGCTGCAGCATCGACTCGGCGATTGTCGTGGCCGAACGCATGTCGCCGCCGACTCCGGCGGAGTTGACCCCACCGAAGAAGTGGCGCTCGGCGGCCAATGACATCATCGCCACGACCATGTCGTTCTCGAAGTCGGACTGCCACGAGAACGCCCGCTCCTCGCGCGGGACCCACGAGACGAACCCGCCGATGGGACCGCGTTGCTCGATGGTCGCCACATCGATCTCGAAGCGCTTGCGCAATATGAACGTGCCGACGGCGTGCCCACCCTCGTGGACCGCCGTCTCCCACTGCTCAAGGACCGTTGCCGCAGGCCCGTCGGACAATCCGTGGGTCTTGAAGGTGCGGGCTTCGAGCACATCGGGCCAGGTCACGTAGTCGCGGCCCTTGCGGATGGCGACGACGAGTGACTCGTTGACGATGTCTTTGATGACCGCACCGGTGCCCCACGGGGTGATTGTGGCGAGGCGGGTCATCTGCGCGGGTGTGACCTCGTGGCGGACCTTCTTGAAGTACCCGTCGAAAGTACGAACGCGGCCTTCGAGGTTGGGGTAGTCGACGTGGTACTGGCGGTCGATGCGCCCGGGGCGCAGCAGCGCCGGGTCGAGCGCGTCGGGCAGGTTGGTTGCCATCATCATCATGATCCGGTACTTCGGCGGCTGCTTCGGTGGGATCGACAGGAACGACCGGACCTTGCGAGCCATGAACCCGCGCGGCTTGCGCAGACCTGATAACTCGGTGAGCAGCGCCTGGATCGTGCCCATCCCGCCGCCACCCATCCCCATCATGATCCGGTTCATCAAGGGCCCGCGGTTGGCCAGGGGCACCGGAGCCGCCGGGGCGACGCCGTGCGAGTTGACCAACGCCCGGGTCAGCGGCGTCAGGTAGCTGTGGCCGTTGCAACCGGAAAAGATCGTTTGGTCGAGCGGGTCGGCCGCCAAACCGGCACCCCGGCCGGCCACCTGTCCACCGCGGTTGCCGAGCGAGTCGGCCTCGTCGAAGAACACGATGACGCCACCGTGACGCAGCGAGAGCTTGCGGAGTTTGCGGAACAGGGCCTTGACCTTCATGATCCCGACGCCCATGAACATCGCCTGGAACGCGCCCGGGTCGACGAACACGTAGGGCCGCCCGGTCTCGCCGGCGACGGCCTCGGCCATCAGCGTCTTGCCGGTGCCGGGTGGACCCCACAGCAGAATTCCGCTCGGGACGTGACCGCCGCGGGCCTCGATTTCCTCGGGCTTGTCGAGGAATACGATGTTCTCGCGGACCTTTTCGAGCACCTTGTCCTGGCCCCACACGTCGGTGAAGCGGGTGCGGATCTCGTCGGGCATGTACGTGTCCACGCCGCCACGCGACATGAACCAGAAGATCGCCACGAACTGCATCACGGCAAAGCCCAGCGTCATCAAAACCTGGAAGAACCAAGGGAAACCGTTGTCGCCGAAGGGGTTGTAGATCAGCCGTTTGGGGGCCGCCGCGAACGCTTCGGTGAGGCTCATGTTCCACAGCCACGAGAAGAAGAACATCATGATCGTGACCCAGATGACGATCTTGACCATCCGGCCGAGCCGGTACCGGAGCCAGGGGTTGCGCTTGGCCCAGAAGCGCTCCCAGCGACCCCACACGTTGTTCGTCCACCAACCGTGGTAGCCGGCGTTGCGCTCGCTGATCAGGTAGTGAATCTGGCGGAGAACTTCGAGCCCCATGATGACGAGCAGCCACCACTTGGTGCGGAGTTGATCCTGCACGATCTCGGCGCCCGAGAGGATGGGGACGTTGCTGGCCTTCAATGACATGGAGAACAGCAGGATGACGAGCAGGACGATCATCAGCTTCGCCCGATCGAAAAACAGCAGTTTGCGGCGAACCTTGGGCTCGCGATCGTCGGGAGCCGGTTCATGCACGGGCGGCGTGGGGGCGGCTGGCGGGGGCGGGGGCGGCGGGTAACTCATCGGGCAACCTTCCGGGGCGAGACGTGATGGTTGATCGTCGGGCCGTCAATCGCAACGCCACGGGACTCCACCATGGACTCATTATCGACGCCGAGACGGTGACTGGATGCATCGGCCCCGGATTTGTCGGGCCGGAGAACACAGGCGGGCTCAAGGCGAGACTGGCGATTGCCCGACGACCAAGGGTCGAGAGCAGCCCCGGTAGCCTGGCAGACGATGAGCGATCCCGTGAGCCCAGCCATTGGCTGGGGCGTGTTGCACCTGTTTTGCAAACCGACCCCTGCCCTCGATCCCCAAGCCATCATTGCTGCCGTGAAGGAGGCTCGCGATGGTGAGCACCAGGTGGTCACGGCCTCGATGCTCGGTCACAAGGCCGACATGGCGTTCCTGATCATCGGACCCGACTTCACGGTGCTGCGTCGGCTCCAGACCGCGCTACAGGTGGCGGGGCTCGACGTCGTCGATTCGTATGTGTCGTTGACCGAGGTGTCGGAGTACGCCAAGTCGATGCCCGCCGAAATGCAGTCACCCCGCCTCTACCCCCAGCTGCCGCCGGACGGTAAGCGAGCATTCTGCTTTTATCCGATGTCGAAAATGCGTGACGGGAACGAGGCCAACTGGTTCACGTTGCCGTATGAGGAGCGCAGCGCCTTGATGCACGAGCACGGCACGAGCGGCCGCAAGTTCGCGGGCCGAATCACGCAACTGGTCACTGGTTCCACCGGGCTCGACGACTTCGAGTGGGGTGTCACCCTCTTCGGAGTTCACCCCGATGACCTGAAGGACGTCGTGTACACGATGCGTTTCGATCGGGCCTCGGCGCTCTATGGCCTGTTCGGCAAGTTCTACGTCGGCTACGTCACCGACGTCGAAGACCTCGTCGCCCGCTGAGTCGCAGCCCGGATCACCATCGGGATCGACACTCTCGGGCCTGACGGGCTACGGGTTGATCGGGATCTGGCCGACCGGAATGTCCCGGCCGGTCTCGTCGAAGGCGAACTCCTCGAACGTGGCAGAGGTGACCTCGCCATCGGGGTTGAGCTCGATGCGCCCGCTCTGGCCGTCGAAGTCGATGTTGTAGTCCGGCCCGAGCTTTTCGGAGCAGGTGGCAAAGTCGTAGCACCGCACGCCCTGGCTGCTCACCTCCGCCATCGCCTGAACCAATAGCGAAGGGTCGTCGACCCCAGTCGAGATGGTCGCCAGCGCCGCCAGCATCACGCAGTCGTACGCGTATGCGCTGTAATCGACCGCCTGTTGGGGGCCACGCACGGCCATCGCGTCGAGAAACGCGCCGGGCTTCGGGACCGCAAGCGCCGACACCCCGCGAACCCGGGAGAGGATCGGTCGGGTCGCCGAGGTGGCCGCCAACGGTGACCTCCGGAGCGCATCGTTGACGAAGATTTGGATCTGGTTGTCGGTTGCTTCGGCGATGGCCTGAAGGACTCGACTACCGCTTGTCGAGTCGCCGACGACGACCAGGACATCGGAATGCCCATCGGCAGCCGCTCCGACGATGGACGTCACGTCAGTCGACGCCGTGTTGTAGACGATCGACTCGTGGACCTCGACCCCGCGGCTGCTCAGTTCTTGGCTGATGCTCGCTTCAAAGCCCTCGCCGAACTCGTCGTCGGGGAAAAAGACGCTGGCGGAACGGCTGCCTGACCGAGAAATCAGCTCGGCGAGGGCGACAGTCTGCAACCGATCCGACGGGATTGTGCGCATGAAGTACCCGCCATCAGGAAAGCCATCGAGCGAGATCGCCGAGGCAGTCGGGGAGCACACCACCCGCTGGGCGTCGACCGCTTGGCGCAGCAGGCCGAGGGCCACCGTCGACGAAGCCGGACCGACAATCACGTCGACTCCCGCGCCGATCAACTCGCCCAGTCCGGACCCAGCAGTGGCGATGTCGCTCCCTTCATCACGGCTGACGACCTCGACGTTGCGGCCGCCGACCCCGCCGCGAAAATTGATCTCGTTGACGGCCAACCCCACGGCACGACCCAATGCATCGCCGAAAACCTCGCCCGGTCCGGTGTCGGGGAGCAGGAGCCCGATGCGTAACACCCCGTCGGTCGACGGGTTGGCAGGGGTTGGGGTGGCGATTCCCTCCAGCAGGCTGGTGGTACCCGCCGGTGGAGCGGCGTTGCCCGTACACGCGACCACGGCGGTGGCGACCAGCACAACGGCAATGATCGGGCCCCGGCCGGCGAATCCTTGGGTTCTGCGCACCGTTTCCCACCGTTGCATCTGGGCTGAGTGTACGAGGATCTGCGCGCCGGGTGCGGCCGTCGGACAAACTGCACCTATGAGCCACGAGTCCACCGCTTCGCCCCTGACTGACCTGCTCTATCTGCGTGACGCGTATCTCCGGACGTTCTCGGCCATGGTGGTCGCCGTCGATGGCGACCGTGTGGCGCTCGACGCCACCGCGTTCTATGTCACCGGCGGCGGACAGCCCCACGACACCGGGTCGCTCGACCATCCCGGCGGAGCGGCCCGGGTCGTAGACGTCCGCAAGGATG
>JANNNL010000508.1:0-3567 GCA_031398525.1 Actinomycetes bacterium
CGGCTCCCCGAGTTGAAGATGCCCGTGCTCGTGCTCGCCGGGTACCACGACGCCAAGTTCGTCGACATCGGCCACCGAATGGCCGCAGCGATCGGCCCGAACGCCCAGTTCAAAGTTGTTCCCGACGCCGGCCACGCTGGCCACCTCGAACAACCCGAACACTTCCTGGCCCTCCTCGAGCCGTTCCTCGACGACGCATAACCCCGGGTAGGCGGGATCAGCCGGTCGCGGCGAGCATGGCGGCGAACATCAGACCGCCGATCAACTGCGTGCGGCCGGTGGCACCGAGAACCGGAATCAGATTGCGGCCCGTCGCGCCCCGTCGCACCTGCTGGATCGGGACTCGGGCCAGCGCCGCCAGTACAACTGCCGATACGACCACAGCGCCTCGCCGATCAGTGATGGCGATCACGACGATGACCGCCGCGGCGCCGAGCATCATGGTTGTGTAGAGCCACCGGGTGCGGGCATCACCGATGCGGACCGCCAGGGTCTTCTTGCCGGCGACCGTGTCGGTCGGGATGTCGCGCAGGTTGTTGATCACCAGCAGCCCGCAGGCGAGCAGGCCGACCGGTACCGATGCTGCGACGGACAACCCGGTGACCCGCTCCAAGAGCACGTACGTCGTGCCGGCGGTGGCGACCAAGCCGAAGAAGACGAACACAAATAGCTCACCGAACCCGTAGTAGCCGTACGGCTTGGGTCCCCCGGTGTAGAACCACCCGGCCGCCATCGACAGGGCTCCGACGACGAACAACTCCGGTCCGACCGCCAGAGCCAGTGCCGCCCCGACGAGCCCGGCAACCCCGAACGCGGCAAAGGCAGCGCGCTTCACCGAGCCGGCCGATGCCAGACCGCTGGCCACCAAGCGCACCGGGCCGACCCGCACCTCGTCGGTGCCCTTGACGCCGTCGGAATAGTCGTTGGCGTAGTTGGTCGCGACTTGCAGCGCGAGTGACACGACCGCCGCCGCGGCCAGACGCCACCAGATCACGCCCCCTGCTCCGACGATGCAGGCGGCGCCAACCGCCACCGGCACGATTGCCGCCGGGAGTGTGCGAGGTCGAGCACCGGTGATCCATTTGCTTGCCACCGACGTAATGTCGCAGACGCGCGGCACCGCTGTCGCATGGACCTCGAGAGGAATCACGATGAGCGATGAGCTGTGGCGGCGGGGCGCAGGGGAGCTGGCCGGATTGATCCGCGGCGGCGAGGTGTCCAGCCGCGAGGTGATCGACGCCCATCTTGACCGAATTGCCGAGGTGAATCCGCAGCTCAACGCCATCGTTCGGGTGCTGACCGACGAGGCCCGCGCCGGGGCGGACGCGGCCGATGCGGCCGTCAGGGCCGGGGGCGAGCTCGGCCCGCTGCATGGCGTTCCGTTCACGATCAAGGAGAACATCGATCTTGCGGGAACTGCCACGACGCACGGGGTCAAGGCAATGGCCGAGGCTGTCTCAACGCTAGACGCCCCAACCGTCGAGCGCATGCGGGCGGCCGGGGCAATCCCCCTTGGGCGAACCAACCTGCCCGACTTCGGGCTCCGTGTTCACACCGACTCCGACCTGCACGGCCGCACGATCAATCCGTGGCACCCCGATCACACCGTCGGCGGTTCGAGTGGCGGCGAAGGCTCGGCGCTCGCCTCGGGAATGAGCCCGATCGGGCTCGGTAACGACCTCGGCGGCTCGCTGCGCAACCCGGCCCATTGCTGCGGCATCGCCTCGATCAAGCCGACGGTCGGCCTGGTCCCCCACGCCACGCTGATCCCGCCGCAGGACGATGCGCTCTCGTTGCAGCTGATGAACGTGCAGGGCGTGATGGCCCGGCGTGTCGCCGACGTCCGCACCGGGCTCTTGATTGTCGCCGGGGCTCACCGCCGCGACCCCTTCAGCGTCCCCGCAACGCTGGCCTCGGATGGCGGGCGGCGCATGACGGTCGCGGTCGCGGCCGAGCCACCCGGGGGCAGCACCCATCCCGAGGTCGCCAGCCGGATTCGAGCGGCCGCCGACGCGCTTGCCGACGCCGGTCACCACGTGATCGAGGCCTGCCCGCCGCGCTACGAGGACACCATTGCCCAGTGGATGACGCTGGTGGGCAGCGACATTCTGCAGATGCGTCCGCTGCTCGACATGGTCATGGGCGACGGAGGACGCCGATTCCTCGATGGCACGCAGCAGGTCCTTCCGGCGCCGACGATTGGCGAGCTCTTCGAAACGGCAATCGCCCGGTCGGCAACGGCCCGAGCGTGGGCCGAGTGGTTTGGGACCTACGACGTGTTGCTGACCCCGACCTGGTCGCAACCGGCATTTCTCCACGACGCCGACCTCGACGGAGTCGAAGGGGCGCGGGCCACCCTCGAACTGATGCGCCCCGTGCTCCCGGCCAACCTGCTCGGGCTGCCCGCAGCGGTGGTGTCGTGCGGTCTCGCCGCCGGGCTCCCCGTCGGTGCGCAGGTCACCGGGCCCCGGTTCGCCGATCTGCGCTGTCTCGACATCGCCGAGGAGATCGAGACCGTCCTCGCCCTCGCCACCCCCATCGACCCCCGTTGAGCGCACCATACCCGACAGCATGCGCCAGCTGATCGCACTCGACTTGCCGGGTGGTCCGGATTTCGTCGGCGCGCTCCGGGCCGTCTGGGCTGCCGGCGACGCTGCGTTCGTGCTCGATCAACGCCTGCCGCGCCCGGCCAAAGGCAAGCTGCTGCGGGCCATGGCTCCGGCGTTCATCGTGAGCCCCGAGAGCCGCGACCGGATGCGCAGCTCGCGCTCGGTCGACGAAGGCGACGCCCTCGTGGTCGCCACCAGCGGTTCGACTGGGGAACCCAAAGGCGTTGTGCTGACCCACGCCGCGATCGAAGCCTCCGCCCGGGCAACGAGCGCCCGCATCGGCGTCGACCCCGCCGATCGCTGGTTGGCCTGCCTCCCCCTCAGCCACATCGGTGGGCTGTCGGTTGTCACCCGGTCCCTCGTCACCGGCACTCCTGTCACCGTTTTGCCCGGCTTCGATCCCGATGCCGTGGCCGCCAGCGACACCACCCTCGTCTCGCTCGTGGCGACCGCTCTGGCCCGAATCGACCCGACGAAGTTCCGGGTGATCGTGCTTGGGGGAAGCCGGCCTCCCGCTGACCGCCCCGCCAACGCGGTCACGACGTACGGGATGACCGAGACCGGCTCGGGCGTCGTCTATGACGGTCGGCCACTCGACGGGGTCGAGGTCCGCATCGACGCTGAACGCGAGATCTATCTCCGGGGGCCGATGCTGCTGCGGAGCTATCGCGACGGCCACGACCCCAAGGACTCCGACGGATGGTTGCCCACCGGCGACGTCGGGTCCTGGCTCGACGACGGGCGTCTGCACGTCGAGGGTCGCCGGGGCGAAATGATCATCACGGGCGGCGAGAACGTGTGGCCCGAGGCAGTGGAACGAGTGCTCGCTACCGCCCCGGGGGTTGCCGATGTCGCCGTGGTGGGCGTCGCCGACCCTGAGTGGGGACAGGTCGTGACGGCGATCGTCGTGACCACCCGCGATGCCGTGGTGTATCTCGACGGGCTGCGCGACCACGTC
>JANNNL010000516.1:0-6268 GCA_031398525.1 Actinomycetes bacterium
TCCTCGACGAGCCCGCCAACGGCCTCGATCCCGCCGGGATCCGCTGGATGCGCAGCCTGTTGCGGGGATACGCCGAACGCGGCGGCGCGGTCCTGCTGTCGAGCCACCTGCTGCACGAGGTCGAGCAGATCGCCGACGAGATCATCGTCATCGGGCACGGCCGAATCGTCGCCTCGGGCTGCACGGCCGAGTTGCTCGCCATCGCCGGCACGTTCGTGCGCGCCATCGACAACGCCCGGCTCGCCCAGGCCCTCGGCGTCAGCGGGGCAACCTACAAGCCATCCGCGGCCGGATTCGTGGTCGAAGCCGACGCCACGTGGATCGGAGAGACCGCCCTGGCCGCGGGAATCGCGCTCGTCGAGCTCCGCCCAGCGGGCAGCAGCGGCCTCGAGGACCTGTTCCTCCAGCTCACCGCGGATACCCAGCGCGAAGCCGAACCGGCCTCAGCCACGCTCTCGGAGACCACCCCGTCCACGAAGGGAGTACACGCATGAACACCCCTCCCACCCTCACCGCGCCAGCGAGCGCCGCTGGACTCGACCTGTCAGATGCCGCTCGGGCGCCGCTCGGCCGGCTGGCCAAAGTCGAGCTGCGCAAGCTGGTCGACACGCGGTCGGGCCGTTGGCTGCTGATCATCCAATCGTTACTGATCCTGGTTGGATCGGCGATCGTCACGATCGCCGTCACCGTCCAAGTTGAGCCGATCGGCTTCATGGACTTCACGAACGTCGCCGGGACGATCATGAGCCTGCTGCTGCCCGTGATGGGAATACTGGCGATCACGTCCGAGTGGTCTCAGCGCACCAACCTGTCGACGTTCACGCTGGAACCGCGCCGACAGCGAATCGTCGCGGCCAAGCTTCTCGCAACCGTGACGGCGGCCGCTGCCTCGGTCGTGGTCGCCGTCCTCATCGGCTACGCAGCGTCTGCTGCCGCCGCAATACTGGGCGTCGACGTCGACTGGACAACCGACGGTGCGCAGCTCACTGCCTTCGCGCTGCTCCAAGTGGTCGGACTTCTGGTCGGGTTCGCGTTCGGCACGCTACTGCTGAACACGCCAGCCGCGATCGTCTGCTTCTTCGCCTACTTCACCCTCGTCCCGGCGGTCCTGGCGATCGCCGCCGAAGCGATCGGCTGGTTTGCCGATGTGCGGCCCTGGGTCGACTTCACCGATGCACAGCTCGCGCTGAGTGAAGATGGCTTCGGCGCCGTGGATTGGCCGCAGTTCGTTGTGTCCGGCACTCTCTGGTTGGTGCTCCCTCTTGCGGCAGGCGTCGTTCGGATGCTCCGCGCCGAGGTGAAGTGAGGAGCTCGGGACGGTCGGCCAATCACGACGGCCGCCGATCGTGCATGACCGGTCGTAGCACTGTCGAGCCGCTGGCGCGTTCAGCGGTCGACGAAGCGGGCGGCGGCCACTTCGAACGAGGCCTTTGGCTCGAAGTAGCCGCTGATCTCGTAGGCCTTTTCCGAACCCGGCTCGTAGCACCTCACGAGGCTGAACCCGGTCATGTCGAGGTCAGCGCCCGGATCGGGCGAATAGGTGTTCTCGGGCTCGATGAACGTGAAAATGAGCGCGCCGTCGACCCCTTCAGCCGAGTAGAGGTCGAGCAGTTCGGCGATCTCTGTGGCCTGCTCCCGCTCGTCGCGCACGAGACCAGTTTGGTCCCCGTCGATCGATCGCAGGAACCCGTCACCACCGAGGTCGGCCGCGCCGTCGAAGGTGCAGCACCCGAACTCTGTGATGAGCACCGGCTTGTCCTCGGCCAGGTAGGCACGGAGGTCGTCGAGGTACGTCGCACGATTGTCTGCGTTGCGATAGAGGTCGACTCCGACGACGTCGAACCCACTCCAGTCGATCCGCTCCCAAGGGCCGGACGAGTACGTGAGCAGGCCGCCGAACAGCGGCCGAATCGTCTGCAGCGCAAACGCAAGGTACCCGTTGAGTGCGGCGTTGTACTCGGCAGGGTCCGTCGTCGCTAGCGCTGCGCCGCGCTCGCGCCAGTCGTTGCCCGGCACGAGTCCCTGCATGAACAGCGTCAGCTCGACGCCCATCGACAGCCCGACGTCGGGGTAGTTCGCACGGAGAGCTTCGGCCGCGATCGCGACCTCGATGACGAACTCCAGGGTATCCGAGTCAGTCGACTCGAAGGTGCGCGGTTCCAGCCATACGAACAGCTCACGCTCTGCCGCCATCGCCGCCGTGTCGATCAGCCGCTCCAAGTCGGACCCGAGCACGATCACCGAGTTCGCGTGGAGGTCGTGCCGGATCGAGGCCAGCTCCTTTTCGACGAAATCCGGCCGCCACAGTCCGCGGTCGGTGTCGAGGTTCACACCCTTCCAGCGAAACCCACCACCGTCCGGAGAGGCTTCGGGGCGCGAGCCCCCACTGCACCCGGCAGCCCAAACTGCCGCAGCGACCAGGTTGCCAGCGAGAAAGGTGCGCCGGGTCAGGCCGCCCGGATTGCCCAGATTCAGAAGAGGGTCCACGAGGTCGGACCGTACGACGTCGCCCAATCACTACGCATCGGCCGAAGGTCTCAACTACTCCGACCAACGGATGATTCGAACCTGGCACCCGACGCCGTCGGCGATCGTGTTCTACGTGCCCCTGGCGCTAGGTGGAGGTCCCGTCGCGCTGGCCCGCAGGGCGTCCGGATGTCCACGGGAGCGACGTCCGGATCGAGGTGACCGACCTGCACGATGGCTTCGGCACCGTCGCCGGCTTCGTCAACCACGACGAGTTCCTCGCTGTCGAGCAGGAGCCGAGCCCAGCCCGGACAAGCGGGTCGTCGTGTCGATGCACGGGCCACCCGACGCCCGTAGGTCGCTCGCATGACGGCCTCGGACCAGGTATCGACCTTGGTCAGGGGATTCCCGACCGAAGTCGGGTGCTTCCCACGATCCGATCAGCTTCACTCGCCTGATGGACCGGATCGCAACGACGACCGCCTCCCGGACGTCAGCGACTAGAGTCGGAGCCTTCCTCGGGGGCTGCACCAGGGGGCGCCGCGAGTCGCCCGAGGAGCGTTCCATCGCGACCTACGCTTCGCTCCGGCGATGTAGCTCCCGCTTCGGCCGGGCGCACGTGGTGGTGGATCACCTCCCTCACGGTGATCGCCGTCACCATCGCCCTGCTCGAGTTCATCGGCCGCGCCAAGCAGCGGCGGCACGCCGATAAATGACGCCGCCTTGTCGCTTCCCCGCGAGCATCGGAGCGTGAATTGATGAGAAGTAGCCTGTTTGGTGCCAACGTGCAGATCGAGAACGGAGACAGGATGTCTCTGGAGAACCAGCGGCTCGTCAAGGTCGGATTGGACGGCGAGGTGCTCGCGCGACAGGGTGCGATGGTCGCCTATCAAGGTGCGATCGAGTTCGCGTTCGAGGGCTCCGGTGGCATGAAGCGGCTCCTCAAGAAGGCGCTCACCGGTGAGGGAGTGCCGCTCATGCGCTGTCGTGGCAAGGGCGACCTGTTCCTCGCGCACAACTCCTACGAACTGCACATGGTCGATCTCGATGGCGACGCGCTGACGGTCAACGGTGCAAACGTGGTGGCGTTCGATCCGGGGCTGGCATGGGACATCCGCAAGGTCGAGGGCGCCACCGTCCTGTCGGGTGACGTGTTCAACATGGTGTTCACCGGGACAGGTCGGATCGTGCTCTCGGCGTGTGGCACGCCGGTGGTGCTGGATGCCTCGCAGGCACCGACCTACGCCGACCTACAGTCTGCGATTGCGTGGTCGTCGTCATTGCAGACTCGCCTGGTCCGCACTGCCGGAGCTGGTGCCCTGGTGGGGCGCGGCTCGGGTGAGGCGTTCCAGCTCAGGTTCGACGGTCAGGGCCTTGTTGACGTCCAAGCCTCAGAGGGCCCGTACGTGCCGAAGCACGACCACAAGGGAGTCAGCAACTGGCTGTAGACGCCCTTCTTCGGCTGCTTCGACACACACCACCACCCGACCACGGCGACCACTGACTGATGATGAGGATGTGAGCCCTTGGGCGGCACCGAGCCCAGGTCCCAGCCGAGGGGAGGTTGAGGTGTGGGCGCGCTCGTGCGGGTTCCCGGTCAGCGCAACCCGAGGTCGGAGATCTCGGTAGGGCCCGACCGCTAGACGGTGAGTGCCTCGACGTCCGCGAGCGGCACGATGCCCTCGGCCTTGGCGGCCAGGGCGGGGTCTACGGTCACCAGCGCGTCGGCTTGGAGCCTGGTGACGGCGAGGTACTCCGCGTCGGAGGTCGAGTCCCAGCCCTGCTCGCGGGCGATCTTCCAGGCGGTGCGGCGCGACACCCGGTCGCCGAGTAGCCGCATCTTCAGTTCGGTGAGGCGCTCGTGGTGCTGCAGCGCGAGATCCTCGGTGAGGTCGCCGCGACGAACGGCTTCCAGGAGCAGGCACAGCGCCTGGGAGCGGATCACGTTGGGGGCGACGATCTGATGTCGCGGGTCGATCTGGAGGCCGTCGCCGACGAGGTGCAGGAGAGTGGGGGCGTCGATGACGTAGCGGGTCATCGACGGGATGGTAGGCGGTTTGGGCGGGAAGCCGCTGCAGATCGGGTTCTGGACGGTCGGCGCTGCGCCCAGGAGTTCGGACGGACACCGATCGTGGGCGCGTGGGAGAGCGCCGCCAGAGCTGTGATCGTCGTCGCTGAGGGTCGAGCCGTCCAGCGCGCGCAATGCCGACATCGAGTTCCGTCCCCTCGCCACCGCCCTCCACCACGCCGGCATCTCCACGCTCGCCGTCGACATGCCCAGCACCGGCGAATCACCCGTCATCGCCGCCCCCGGTGCCGCGACCTACGAGACGCTGCTCGACGCGCTCGCCGCCGAACCCGACCTCGCGCCACTACTCCAACTCGTCGCCGTCGGCTTCAGCTTCGGTGGTCACTGGGCCGTGCGACTCGCGCTCACGCATCGCCGCATGCGTCAACATCAGCGGGCTCCTCCACCACACCTTGACCACCGCCAATGTCAGCGCCGTCCCACCGCCCACACGCGCCGCCCTCGCGGCGTCGAAGTCGACGACCTCCAACCTGCCCTCGCCGACCTCGCCGATGGCGGTCGCGCTGACGGCAACGCCTCGGCGCGTGCACGGGCGTCGGTCTCGTCATCGGCGCGGTGCCACCGGCGGCGGTCACGGCCGGTGAGCGGGCGAGTCCTTCGTAGCTGACTGCATACCAGCGGCCGTCGAGGTTGGTGAGGTATCCCATGTTCGGTTCCTCCTGAATCGGTAGCGGAACGCGGTAGCTGATCGGGAATTCGCTGTGTGCGACGTGATTGATGACCGTCGTTACCCCTACGAGGCGGCGTGGTGGCCGTCACCACCCTCGCCTCGCGCCATACCGACGACGCGTTGACGCGCTCGGTCTCACCGTCCGAGGGCCTTGTCGCTCGTCGATGTCGGGTCAGCCACGGGTCGCGGCGCCCGGACGCAGGTCCGGGTCAGGTCAGACGGTGCGGTTGAGATGCTCGAGTCGGGTCGACGTGAGCAGCCACGCAGCTGCCGCCCCAGCGGCCGGCATGACGAGGAGAACGGCGGTGAGCTCGGCCCAGGGGATCGTGAACTCGAAGTTCTCGTCTGGGTTCAGGTAGACACCGGCGAGTAGGGCGAAGCTGGCGATTGGACACGCTCCGCAGCCGCAAGCCCAAGACTCGCGAGAACTACGAGTCGATCGTCCGCCACCATCTCCTTCCCCGGTTCACGAACACACCGATCGCCGCCATCGACTACGCCTGCGCGCTGACCTTCGTCGGTGACCTGCAACGCGACGGGCTCGGCGCGAAGACGGTGCGCAACATCCGTGACGTGCTTCGCCTGATCCTCGGCTTGGCGGTGAAGTCGGGCGCGTTGAAGGCCAACCCGATCACCGGGATCGAAGTCGGGCGGACGGCGCGCAGCGAGATGGATCTTCCTCGACCCCGACGAGATCATGACCCTCGCTGATGTGATCACCGCACCGCCGCAGCGCTACCGGCGCGGCGAACGTCGCTGTGACGGCTATCCCGAGTACGGGCTCCTTGTCCGCTTCGCTGCGTTCACCGGGCTGCGCGCTGGCGAACTCGTTGCGTTGCGAGCCAAGAATCTCGATCTGATGCGCCGCCGGGACGCGGTTCCATGACCTCCGACATTCCTACGCGGCGATGCTCATCGGGCAAGGCGCGCACCCGCGAGCGATCATGGAACGCATGGTCCACAGCACCATCACCGTCACCCTCGACACATACGGTCACCTGCTCCCCAAGATCGACGCCGCACTCGACGACGCCCTCGACGGC
>JANNNL010000528.1:0-7589 GCA_031398525.1 Actinomycetes bacterium
ATCTACTCCAACACCGGCTACGAACTGCTCGCCGATCACGTGGCCACACAGACCGGCATTCCATTCAACGATTACGTCGGCGAGGCGGTGTTTGAGCCGCTCAGCATGACTACGGCGATCGCCGTCGGATCAGCGGCGAAGGATTTCCGTGGCGCGCTGCCCGACATGGTCAGTTTGGCTCGCGAACTTCTGTCGCCGCGCTTGATCGCCCAGTCGACCGCCACGGCGGCAACGACTCCCCAGTTCCCCGAGTTGAGTGGAGTGCTCCCCGGCGTCGGTCGGTTCGACCCCAACCCATGGGGCCTCGGACCCGAAATCCGCGGCGGCAAGCATCCGCACTGGACCGGAACGAACAACTCCCCCACCACCTTCGGTCACTTCGGCGGGTCGGGCACATTCCTGTGGGTCGATCCGGTGAGGAGCATCGCCTGTGTCGCCGTGGCCAAGCGGGACTTCACCGCCTGGGGCATGACGTTCTGGCCGGCGTTCAGCGATGCGGTGCTCGCGGAGTACCCGCCAGCCACCTCTGGGCCCGTCGACACGTGACCGTTCGTACCCGGAGGCTGCGCCGCCGAACCCCATCACCGTTCGGTCCGCTGGCGCTCACTCGACCGACCATCCGGCGGGTCGAGGCGACCATCCTCGCCGCAGGCTTGGCTCTGGCGGCGAGCAATAGCGTGGTGTTCGCCCTGATGGGCAACCTGCAAGACACCTATGGTTTCAGCGGCCGCGGCATCGGCGTCATGGTCGCCACAGGTTTCGTCACCTCACTGGTCGTCCAGCTTCTCGCCTCCCCGTTGGCCGATCGGGGCTGGCTGCGCCACATGTTGGTGTTCGGCGGGGTGTTGTCGGTCGCCGGCGATCTGCTCCTCGCCGCGGGGTCGAGACTGTCAGTACTGATCGTCGGACGCGCCCTGATCGGTGCGGCGAGCGGCCTGTTCTTCCCCGCCGCCCGCGCCATCATGGCCTCGCTATCCGACGAAGGCCGATCGGCTCGGCTCGGCCGCCAGGCATCATCGGAATTGGGCGGCTTTGTCATCGGGCCGGTAATTGGAGGAGCGTTGGTCGGCCCGTTGGGGCTGCGCTGGCCGTTTCTGATCTTCGCCGTGTTCGCCCTGGTCAGCGTGACTCTCGTTGCCACCCAGCCACTGCCGACCTTGGTCCGCACGGCGGAGTCCGGCCGTCCGGCGATCGGTTTGCTGCGCGAGCGCCACGTGCTCACGGCGGTGTTGCTCGCCGCCGCGCTGAGCCTGCCGACCGGGATGTACGAGGCGCTATGGGACCGGTTCCTCACCGACCTTGGCGCGTCCGACAACGTCGTCGGTCTCAGCATCGCCGCCTATGCGATCCCGTACATCACGATGTCGTCGTTGGCCGCCAAGTTCGTCGACCGCTGGAACCCGGTCCGCTTCGTGCTCGGGACGCTGGTGCTGATCGTGCCGCTGACGATGATCTACGGCACGTTCCGCTCACCGTGGCCGCCGATGATCTTCGGCGTGATCGAAGCGGGTGCGCAGGCGCTGGCCTATCCGGCGTTGCAGGTGGCGGTGGCCGCTGCGGCCCCACCCGGCCGGCTGGCGGCCGCGCAGGGACTGATCGGGGCGACGAACATGGCCGTCGCTGCCGTGGTCTCGTTTCTGGCCGCGTGGGGCTACGGGCGTTCGGGGCCGCGCACGGTATTCATGGCCTGTGCGCTGGGAGTCGCAGTGATCGGGGTGATTGTCGCGATTCGGGCTGCCTCGCCGAGGAACACCCTCGACGAGGCCAAGTCGTTCAGCTCAAGCGCTCGATGATCATCGCCATGCCTTGGCCGCCGCCAACGCACATCGACTCCATGCCGTAGGTCTTGTCTTCCCACTGCAGACCGTTGATCAGGGTGGTCATGATGCGGGCGCCGGTCATGCCGAACGGGTGGCCGAGGGCAATACCGCCGCCGTGGATGTTGAGTTTGTCCATCGGGATGCCGAGGTGCTTGGCCGACGGGATGACCTGGGCGGCGAACGCCTCGTTGATCTCGACCAGGTCGATCTGGTCGATGGTCATGCCGGCGCGTCCGAGCGCCTGGCGGCAGGCCTCGATCGGGCCGAGGCCCATGATCTCGGGGTTGAGCGCCGAGACTCCCGACGACACGATGCGGGCAAGCGGAGTGAGGCCCAGGGCGGCAGCCTTCGTGTCGCTCATCACCATCACGGCGGCCGCGCCGTCATTCAGCGGGCAGGCGTTGCCGGCGGTGATCGTGCCGTTGGGTCGGAACACGGGCTTGAGTTGGCTGACCGACTCGTAATTTGTACCAGCGCGGGGGCCGTCATCGCGAGAAACGACGGTGCCGTCGTCCAATGTCAGCGGGGTGATCTCGCGCTCGAAGAAGCCATTGTCCTGATGCTCACAGGCCAGGTTCTGGGAGCGGACGCCGAAGTGGTCCATCTCCTCGCGGGTGACTCCTTCGTGCTCGACCACGTTCTCGGCGGTCTGCCCCATCGCGATATAGACGTCGGGCAGGCCCTCACCGGGAGCCCAGGGGCCTTGGTCACCGGCCGAACGGACCTTGGTACGGTCACCCGACTCCTTGAACGTGGCGTTCGGGGCGGTGTCTGATGCCCCGAGGGCGTACTGGCTGACCGTCTCGACGCCCGCAGCAATGAAACAGTCGCCCTCGCCGGCCTTGATCGCATGGAACGCCATGCGGATGGTCTGCAAGCTGGAGGAGCAGTAGCGGTTGACGGTCACGCCGGGCACCTCGATACCGGCGAGGATGGCGGTGACCCGAGCGATGTTGAAGCCGCCGGCGCCTGCCGGCTGACCGATGCCCATGATGAGGTCGTCGATGCTGCTGCTGTCGACTTGGGGCACCTTGGCGAGCAGGGCGCGAACGATCTGCGCACTCATGTCGTCGGGCCGCATCGAGGCGAGCGAACCCTTATTCGCCCGACCGATCGGGCTGCGAGCGGTGGCGACAATAACTGCCTCGGGCATGGGGACTCCTCAGTGGATGGGGTGCGTCGATGGGGTGCGACTCGAACCCGAGCCACCTTACCGACTGGTAACCAAGGCTCCGGAATCGGACAAGGCGTACGTTGGTCACATGCAGATCCTCAAACACGGCCAGCAGCGGGTCGCCGCCCGACAGGCCGACGCCGAAGTTCGCACCCGGGTGTCGGAAATGCTGCTCGACATCGAAAATCAAGGAATCGACGCAGTCCGGCGGTACTCGGCCGAGCTCGATCATTGGAACCCCGACAGCTTCGAGATCACCCAGGTGCATATCGACGCCTCGGAGTCGGCGCTGTCCGACGAGTTCAAGACGGCCTTCGTCCGCTCGTCGGCCACGGTGGCCGCGTTCGCCCGCCATCAGCGGTCGCTGCTCGTCGACACCTCGTTTGAGCCGTTTCCCGGGTTGACCATCGGCCATCGCCAGATAGCGGTTGACCAGGTCGGTTCATACATGCCGGGCGGGCGATACCCGTTGGTCTCGTCGCCGTTGATGAGCGTGATCGTGCCCAAGGTCGCCGGCGTGCGACGGGTTGTCACCTGCACCCCCCCGCTGCCCGACGGCTCGGGACCGACCCCGGCAATGGTCTGGGTCGGCGCGTCGGCGGGGGCCGATGCGATGTTCTGCCTCGGCGGCGTCCCCGCGCTCGCGGCGATGGCGTTCGGGCTTGACGGGATGGGCCCGGTCGACATGCTCTGCGGGGCAGGCAACGCCTATGTCGCCGAGGCCAAGCGCCAACTCTTCGGCCGAGTCGGCATCGACCTGCTCGCCGGACCCTCGGAGGTCGCGGTGATCTGCGATGACACCGCAGACCCGGCATTGGTCGCCGCCGACCTACTCGGGCAGGCCGAACATGGGCTCAACTCGCCCGCCTACTTGATCGCCATCGGTTCGGGGATCGCCGCTGCGACGGTCGCCGAGATCGAGCGCCAACTCCCGGCACTCGACAACGCGGCGGTCGCCGGAACGGCCTGGCGGGACTACGGCTGGGTCTATGTCGCCGACTCGCGGGAGGAAGCGGCGAAAATCTCGGATGCCGTGGCCTGCGAGCACCTCGAGATCCACACCGCGGATGACGAATGGTTCCTCGACCGGCTGTGCAACTACGGCTCGTTGTTCCTGGGGGCCGACGCAACCGTGACCTATTCCGACAAGGGCTGCACCGGCACGAATCACACCCTGCCCACCCAAGGCTCAGCGAAGTACACCGGCGGGCTATCGGTCGCCAAGTTCCTCAAGACCCTCACTTGGCAACGCGTCACCGACCCGGTCGCCGCCCGCCATGTGGCCGTCGACGCCGCTGCGTTCGGCCCGGTCGACGGCCTGCAGGCCCACGCGTACACCGCCGAGCTCCGCCTGGCTCGGCTCGATCAGGGCTAATTGCTGGCCGATCGAGCACGGGGGTGCCTCGGTCGCGCTCCCCGGTATTCCTTTTTCTCGTCAAGGTGACACGAAACTCAAATACTGGGGAGCAGTCGTGGGATGACGGCCACCGGAGTGCCAGTCTGGGGACATGGTGAACATCGCACAACTCGACCCAACGACCGACTCGTTGATCGTGACCTGGGACGATCATGTGACGTCGACGTATCAGTGGCTCTGGTTGCGCGACCACGCCCACGACGAGGCCACGATCCACCCGGTCACCCAGCAGCGCCAGCTCTACACGGCGGAAATCGACCCTCAGATCACCGCCTCGACCGCCTCATTCAACGGGATCGACGTGCGACTTGCGTGGCCTGACGGCTCCTGCTCCACGCTGCCCGTCGGATTCCTGGCCCAGTTTCGCCAGCCGAGGGCTCGTCGGGCCGGGCTCGACATTGCCCCGACCTGGTGGGATTCCGCCATTCTCGACGGCCAAGCCCCCACAATCCCGTACGAGCAGGTGATGGACTCCGACGAGGGCGTCGTCGAGTGGCTGACCATGGTCGCCCGCTACGGGTTCTGCATCGCCACCGGCACCCCGGCCACGCTCGATGCCACCCATGCGCTGGTCACACGCGTGTCGTATGTGCGCGAGACCATCTTCGGCGGCTTCTGGGACTTCGAGGCCGACCTGTCGAAAGCCGACACGGCCTACACCAATCTCGAACTGCGCCCCCATACCGACGGCACGTACTCCCACGATGCTCCGGGCATGCAGGTCCTCCACTGCATCCACTTCGACGGCACCGGTGGCGAGTCGAGCATCGTCGACGGCTTCTGGATCGCGGCAGAGCTACAACGGCACGCCCCGGAGCACTTCCGAACGCTCTCGACGGTTGCCGTTCCGGGGCAGTACATCGGCGACGGGGCCCATCTGATGGCCTCCCGACCGGCCTTCCGTCATGACCACATGGGCCGATTGGTGCAGGTGAGCTTCAACAACGCCGACCGCGCCCCGTTCCTGCTCCCGCCCGACGAGATGACGGCGTTCTACGACGCTCTACGGGCCTTCGAGACGCTCGCCAATGACCACGCCAACCAGTGGCGTCACGTGCTACGACCCGGCGAAGCCCTGCTGTTCGACAACTGGCGGGTGCTCCACGGCCGAGCCGCCTACACCGGCCGCCGGCACCTCTGCGGCGCCTACCTCAACCACGAAGACTTCGAAAGCCGCCTCCGCTTGGGCGCCTCGGGCCCCGAGCGATGATCAGCGGGTGTTGATCACCTGGAACGCCTCGGCGGATCGGCCGTCGGGGAGACCACCGCGGGCGGCCGTGTCGGTGACCCAGCTGCGGACCATATCGGCGACGCGTTGCGGCTCGGTGAACTGGCTCTCGTGGCACATCAATGCGTCGATCTTGCGGTCGACGTTGTCGGTGATGTCGACGAAGCGATCGGCTTGCGGGCCGCTCATCACCCACACCTCCTCGACCGACCACGCTTCCAATCCCTCATCTTCGAGGAGTTCGGTGAAGGTGTACGGATTGCGTGCGTCGGGGTAGACCGCACACAGCGCCGCCTCGCCGGCCGCCAGGTGGTCGGGATGACTGGCGTAGATCCGCTGGAAGTTTCGCTCAGGACTCTGGATAAGGACTCGGTTCGGGCGAACCTGGCGAATCGCGCGGCTGATTGCCTTGCGAAGTTCAAGGTTGGCCTCGACCCGTCCGTCGGGAAAGCCGAGGAAGATCAAATCGGTCACTCCCACTTTCGCGGCGGCCGACGTCTGCTCGCGGCGACGGATCCCGGCGATCTCTGATCGCGGCACAGCCGGATCGAATCCACCGGCATCACCATCGGTGACTAGGCAATATGTGACGTGAATACCAGCATCAGACCAGGTCGCAGCCGTCCCGGCCGCCCCGAAATCGACGTCATCGGGGTGAGCCATGATCATCATCACGCGTTCCACGGGGGTTTCGTCAAGCATGATCCGACGATACCGAGTCGGGTTCGATGAGCACCTCGCTGCCGATCGGAACGAAACCCCGCGACAGGAACGCTCGCAGGCTGCGGGCATTGCCGGGAGAGACCCCGGCAAACACCCACTCGGTCGGCGCCACTAACGCACGGGCTTCGGCGATCAGTCGGCGGCCAGTCCCCGAACTGTGATGCTCGGGCGAAATCTCGATGCTCATCTCCCGGCGTCCTGCGAGACCCTGTCCGAGGGTGACAAAACCCCGCTCGTCGCCGTGGACGACCACATCCGACCGCAGGCAACGGGCCCGCCGGACCCGCGGATGCTCGTCCCAGTCCGCGGTGATCGGCAACGACCCGCCGCCGGCACCGCGGGCAACGAGGGTGACATCGATCTCGCCGACCGGACCGGTCCCGCCCATCCGCAGCAGCACCAGCGGGGCCAGCGATCTGCCGAACCCGTCGGGTTCCAGATCGGCCAGGTCGGTGCGATGCAAGCGAGAAGCAATCACCGAGTGCCCCGTGAACGCGACGACGGCCTCCATGCCACATTCCAACGGCGGCACATATGTGACCTGGCCATCAACCGGCGGGAAACGCCCTGCTGCGGCGTCGAGGAAGTGGCTCAGCAGCGGATGACTCACGCCGCAACCCTATGACCTGGCGTCGCCCGGCCGCTGGGTTGTCGGGTCGCTGGGTTTGTCGGGTCGCTGGGTTGTCGGACCCGAGACGCGACACGACAGACTGGAACGATGCAGCTACCCGACGTGCCGTTGGCGGATATCGACCTGTCGCTCGAGGAGTTCTGGACCGCGCCTCGCGATTGGCGGGAGGGCGCCTTCCAGACCCTGCGCAACACCGACGAGCTGCAATTCTTCCCCGAACGCGAAATCGAGGGATCGCCCCTGCCGGTCGGCCCCGGCTATTTCGCCCTCACCCGTCACGACGACGTCTGGCACGCCAGCCGCAACCCGCAGCTGTTCTGCTCCAGCAAGGGGTCGAACATCGGCGACCTGCCCCAAGAGCTCAACGAGTTCTTCGGGTCGATGATCAACATGGACGACCCGAAGCATTTCCGACTCCGGTCGATCGTGTCCAAGGGATTCACCCCGAAGGAGGTCAGCCAGGTCGAGGAGAACGTGCGGGTCAAGGCGGCCGAGATCATCGATCGCCTCGAAGCGCAGTTCCCCGACAAGCAGTGTGACTTCGTCGAGCACGTCGCCGCCGCCTTGCCGCTCGAGATCATCTGCGACATGATGGG
>JANNNL010000586.1:0-3254 GCA_031398525.1 Actinomycetes bacterium
GTCTCGGACGGCGTGATCGCTGTCGACGTTGGGATCAACGCCGTCCTCAACCCCGAGACCGGCAAGACCAAGATGGTCGGCGACATCGACTTCGCATCGGTCGCCGCTCGAGCGTCGGCGATCACCCCGGTGCCCGGCGGAGTCGGCCCGATCACCGACGTCTGGCTGCTCCGCAACACAGTCGCCGCGGCGATCCGTGCCCACACCAGCCTGCCCATGGAGCCCTGGGTCGCCCCGTAACCATCCCCGGTGTTCCGGGACTCGTGGCGGACTAGTGGATGCAGAACTCGTTGCCCTCGGGGTCGCGCAGTGTGATCCAGCCCATCGGTCCTTCGCTACCGCGGCGTGAGACCGTTGTGCCGAGCGCCACCAGTCCGTCGTGCTCGACCTCGACCTGATCCTGGCCAACGTGGAGGTCGAGATGCATCCGGGTTCTTGACCGTCTTTGGTTCGGTCAGCACCTGCAACAAACGCGCCGGTCGTCGTGACCGTCGCTCGTCGGCGGCCTGATCGCCACCCCGGTCCTCCACACCAACCCGCCACGATGGATGGCCGTGTCGGCATCGGAGGCACGGCCTTCGGTCACCATCCGGCGGATGAACGCCTCGTCGCCCAGCTCAGCCTCCCAGCGAAGCGCGTCGGCCCACCAGTCGGCCAGCACATGCGGCTCGGCACAGTCGACGGTGATCTGGAACGAAAGCGGCTTCATTTCTCGCGAATGTAGATCATGTCGACGGGAGGTCGTCCCTGATCCACACCGCGGTGCTCGAACCGAGTCAGCGGCCGCGCCGACGGACGATCGACGACACCGCCGGCTAGCTGCGGGGACGCGCCGCAGACCGCCTGCATCTGGGCGGCGTAGTCGGCGATGTCGGTCGCCAGATGCAACCGCCCCCCGACGGACAAGCGGTCGATCAACTGGGCTACGAAGCCGGGCTGAATGAGCCGACGCCGCCGCTGGCTCATCTTGGGCCACGGGTCGGGGAAGTAGATCCTGACCTCGTCCAGCGACCCGGCCGCAAGCCGGTCGATGAACTCCTGCACGTCGCCGTCGACTAAGCGCACATTGGTGATCGAATGGCGGTGGATGGCGTCGAGCACGTTCGAGATCCCCGGGGTGTGGACCTCGATGGCGATCACCTCACGCTCCGGATCGGCAAGCGCCATGGCGATCGTCGCCTCTCCACCACCGAAGCCGATGTCAAGAATGATGGGGGCCTGTCGGCGGAAGATGTCGGCAGGCCGCAAGTTCGGTCCGGTCATGGGGATTGACCAGCGGGCGAACAACTCGTCGAACTGCGCCGCCCGAGTTGGCGACAACTTGCGGCGTCGCGGCTGAAACGACCGCGTCGGCGGACGCTTCACGTCGACATCAATCACCCCGCACCTCGCCCGGCGACCGCCGAAGTTGCTCAACGGCACCAACCACGTCGCGATCCCGGTGATACCCCCGCTCGACGACGAGTCGGGCACCTGCGAGGTGCCCGCGCTGGGCCACGGGGATCTTCAACCGGGAGACGACTTCGACTACTTCGCTCATCGCGACGATCTCGTGCTCGATGCCACACGAGGCAAACAGGAGGTCAGTGACAACACTACGTTCGTCGGTCGAGCCTGTTAGTCGGATGGTCGCGAGGCGTCCGTTGAGCTTGTGCTCGATCGCCGCAGTGACCCGGTAGCCCTCGCCCATCAATTCATGGATCAATGCCTCGGCTTCGGTGTCACTCGCCACCGCGACCGCCAGATCTGCGTCGCGCGTCAGCCGGGGCTCTCCTCTGACGGCTACCGCCAAGCCATCGACTAGGGCAAATGGGACCTTCCGACGACGGAGGTGGGCGGCGATAGTTCGCAGGGCCCGGTCGACCTCAGACACGACGAGGGAAACCTACGACACGGCCAACTGCGTCACCATCAGGGGCACCCGGCCGATCGAGCCACCAGTCGTTCATGAATGAGCGAATCGTTCCCTCATCGGCGTCGGGATGCTCCCGGCGAAATCGCTGTTCGCGTATACGAGAGCCGAAATCGGTCAGTTCAAACGCCAGCCGTAATCCAGTGGCAGGGCTCGTCAGCATGGCAATATTCTACTGGACCCTTGCCGTCAGGGTCGACGCGTTCGCGAGCGTCAAGCCACCGCGGCGATTGCTTGCCACACGCGTTCGGGGGTGCAGGGGCCGTCCATGTGGCGCACACCGAGGGGACGCAGGGCGTCGATGACAGCGTTGAGGACGGCGGGGATCGAGCCGATGGTGCCGGATTCGCCGGCACCCTTGGCCCCGAGCGGGTTGACCCAGGTGGGGGTTTCCATGTGGACCAGTTCGAAGCTGGGGAGCTCGGCCGACGAGATGATCGGGTAGTCGGCGAAGTTCGAAGTGACCGGGTTGCCGTCGGGATCGAACTGCTGCCATTCGATCAACGCCTGGGCGATGCCTTGGCCAAGCCCGCCGTGGACCTGTCCGTCGACGAGCAGCGGGTTGATCTGCGTGCCGGCATCGTCGACGGCGACCAACCGCTTGACGACCACCTTGCCGGTCTCGGTATCGACCTCAACGACGGCCAGATGGGCGCCGAAGGGGAACGTGGCCTGGGCGGCGGCGAACGTCGACAGTCCGGTCAGTGTGGCGCCGTCCGATCCGGCGAGATCGGTCCAGCTCACGGCGGGGGCCGGGCTACCGACCACGTGGAATGACCCGGTGGCGTCGTCAAGCACGACGTCTTCGACCGCGGCTTCGAGCAGCTGTGCGGCCCGTTCACGCGCCGCGTCGACCAACTTGAGCGCGGCGTCGGAAATCGAGGAACCAGCCACCTGCACGCTGCGCGAGCCGACGGTCAGACCCCCGGACGGGACCTGGTCGGTGTCGCCGAGGATGACGTCGATCTGGTCCATCGGCACGCCGGTGCGGTCGGCGACGAGCATCTTCCAGGTGGTCACGTGACCCTGGCCGTAGGGGGTGGAGCCGCTGACAACCCGCAGCCGACCATTGGTCTGCAGAGTCACTTCACCGTGCTCCGAGGGGCCAGCGGCCGCCGTGATTTCGACGTAGACGCCGAGGCCGATGCCGATTTGGACGCGATCTCCGGCGGCTCGCCGGCGGGCCTGCTCACTTCTCAACGACGCGTAGTCCGCGGCGTTGAGTACGCGTTCCAGCGCCTCTGGGTAGTCACCGACGTCGTAGACCGTGCCGATTCCGGTGGTGTAGGCCTCGGTGAAACGGGGGATGAAGTTGCGGCGCCGGACCTCGGCGGGGTCCATG
>JANNNL010000610.1:0-9872 GCA_031398525.1 Actinomycetes bacterium
TCTTCGAAGTCGCCCCGGTAGCGCGAGCCGGCGACGAGGGCGCCGAGGTCGAGCGTGTAGAGCTGCTTGCCGGTGAGCGTCTCGGGGACGTTGTCGGCCGCGATCGCCTGGGCGAGGCCCACGACGAAGGCGGTCTTGCCGACGCCGGGCTCGCCGATCAGCACCGGGTTGTTCTTGGTGCGGCGCGAGAGCACCTGCATGACCCGCTCAAGCTCTCGCAACCGGCCGATGACCGGGTCGAGCTTTTTTTCCTTGGCGAGCTGGGTGAGATTTCGACCGAACTGGTCGAGGATCTGCGAGCCGCCCTTGTCTTCAGGTGAGGACGAAGCCCCGGCCCCGGCGGACGCCGCGGCTGGCGTGGGGTCGGACTTGCCCTGCGGACCCTGGTAGCCCGACAGCAGCTGGATAACCTGCTGGCGCACTCGCGAGAGGTCTGCACCCAACTTGACCAGCACCTGAGCAGCAACGCCCTCGCCCTCGCGGATGAGGCCGAGGAGAATGTGCTCGGTGCCGATGTAGTTGTGGCCCAGCTGCAACGCCTCGCGCAATGACAACTCCAGCACCTTCTTGGCCCGGGGCGTGAAGGGGATGTGGCCAGACGGCGACGAGCCGCCTTGGCCGATGATGTCTTGCACCTGACTGCGTACGGCCTCCAGCGAGATGCTGAGGGACTCGAGCGCTTTCGCGGCGACTCCCTCACCCTCGTGAATGAGGCCGAGGAGGATGTGCTCAGTACCGATGTAGGAGTGATTCAGCAGGCGCGCTTCTTCTTGCGCCAGAACCACAACTCGGCGAGCTCGGTCGGTAAAACGTTCGAACACTTGATGGCCGCCTTAGGGGACGGTGAGTAGTACGGGTCAGTGTACCGGCGGGGTGTGTCAACCCATGCGCACAGCGTCCTTGCTGTCAAGTGTTGTCAAAACAGGTCGAACGACTGCGCGAAGATTGTCGAGATATGGGACGGGCAGGTTCCTCATCGGGAAACTCAGTACTGCGGTCTTCGGCCCGCGACACATGTGTTCGGTTGTTGGAGTCGGCCGGTATCGCGGTCGGTGGGACCGACGCGTCGAGCATCCAAGTCCACGACGAGCGAATGTGGGAGCTTGTGTTTGCCGACCGCGAGCTGGCCCTCGGCGAGACGTACATGGACGGCTGGTGGGACGCCGACGCACCCGACGAGGTGATCACCCGGATTCTGACCGCCGACCTGCGCGAGGCGATTCGGCCGTCTCCCAAGTTGATGGCGGCGATGGCCAGAGCCAAATTGCAGAACCGGCAGACGGTTGGACGGGCCCGTCGCAATGCCCAACATCACTACGACATCGGCAATGACCTGTACGAGCGGATGCTCGACGAGCGGATGGTCTACAGCTGCGCCTACTGGGCCGATCAACCCGACCCGGTGTCGAACGATCTCGCCGCCGCGCAGGTCGCCAAGCTGGACCTCATCTGCCGCAAGCTGCACCTCGAACCAGGGATGCGTCTCCTGGACATCGGCTGTGGGTGGGGTGGGCTATCACGCTTCGCCGCCGAACGCTACGGCGTGTCGGTGGTCGGCATTTCGCCGGCTGTCAATCAGGTGGCACGGGCCCGGGAGGTGTGTGCGGGGCTCGACGTGGAGATCCGCGAGCAGGATTATCGCCAGCTCACCGGCAATTTCGACCGAGTTGTGTCGGTCGGGATGATGGAGCATGTCGGAGCCAAAAACCTGGCGGCGTTCTTCAGGCAATGCGGTGACCTGCTGGCGCCCGACGGGATGATGCTGCATCACACCATTGGATCGCTGGTCACCAAGGATCACACCGATCCGTGGATCGACAAGTACATCTTCCCCGGCGGACTGTTGCCGTCGATGGGCCAGATCAGCGACGCATTCGAGCCCTCGTGGGTGATTGAGGATGTGCACAACTTCGGCCCCGACTACGACCGCACGCTGATGTGTTGGTTGGCCAATGTCGACGCGGCCTGGGGCGATCTACCGGCGTACGACGAGCGATTCCGTCGGATGTGGCGCTACTACCTGTGCCTCTCGGCCGCGGGATTCCGGGCCCGTCGGCTGCAACTTTGGCAGCTCGTCATCCGCCGCACCGGACGCGCCTCGAGATACGAGCCGGTGCGGTAGAAGCGATCCGGACCGTCAGGGGCCGGCGACAGTGGTGGTCGGCTCGGCAGGAACCCGGTCGAGTTCACCGAGGGCTACGCCCGTCTCGGCGGTGATCCGCCAGTCGCACTTCGGAAACTCCGCACCATGCACGTCGTCGAAATAGAGCACACCGTGCAGTTGCTCCCAGCCTGGCGAGCGGGGGAGCAGCGCCGCCTCGCTGAACCATTTGGTTCGTCGATTCGGCCGTTTCGGGTCGTCGATCGTGCCCAGTTCGGTGATCCACAACTCCTTGTCGGGGTGGGAAAGCGCGAGCTGCCGGGCCGGTTCCACCAATTCGGCTGCGCTTTTCCATCCTTCGGACCGGTCGCGGCAGGTGAACCAGTTGAAGGCGTCGACGCCGATTGCGTCGACGAACTCGTCGCCGGGATACCACGCCGCTGCGGCCTGGCGGCTGTCGGCGGGCAGGGTGAACGAGCGATCCGTCATGATCCACATCAGTCGGGCGTGGGATCCGCCGCGTTCGCGGATCAGTTTTGCGAACTGGCGCCAGGCGGCGAGGTAGTCGGCGGTGGTTCCCGATGCCTGGTCATCGCCGGTTTCGGGCTCATGATGCAATGTCACGTAGATCGGCCGCCCGATCTTCTTGATGTTCTTCACCCAGGTGGTCAGTTCGTTGTAGAGGGGTTCGCCGTCCTGGGCGCTGGCAATGTCGGCCCATGGGATACGGGAACCGTCGGCGCGAATCGGCTTGATCGACAGCACGATGAGTCGTTTGTTGGACTTCAGAAACTTCTCCGTGTCGGTCGGAAAAGGGTCTTCCCACCGGTGGTACACCCGGGCTGCATTCATTGGCGTGCCGATCTGGGCCTCGACCCGTCGTACCGCGTCGGCGTAGGGTTCGCTCGGTGACTGCAGAGCGACGTGCGCCCCCCACGCAAAGCGTGACTCCCAGTCGCCGAAGTCGGCAGTCGCTCCACCGCATGCCACCAGCACCAACGCGGCGGCCACCAAGAGAGATGGAATCGGATTGAATGAACGCCACACGTGAGAGACCACCGCTCACAGTCTCGCACCGGATGAGTCGATTTGGTCGGCGGGATGGGAACTGAGTTCGTGCATTGTTTCACGAGCACGTAGCCTGGGGGCATGGCCGCAGCGTCTCCCCTGCTGAGTCTGCCCACCTCGTCGGTGGACCGGGCCCGGGTGGAATCCGCACTTCTTGACTCCGTGCGTACTCCCGATCCGTACATGACCGAACTTGCCGGTCACCTGCTGGTCGCGGGGGGTAAACGCCTTCGTCCCGTGATGGCCGTGGTCGCCGGATTGGCCGACGGGCGCGATGCCGTTGCCGATGACGTGGTGCTCGGCGGTGTGGCCTGCGAATTGGTCCACGTGGGCTCGCTCTACCACGACGATGTGATGGACGAGGCCGAGACCCGGCGCGGGGTCGAGACGGTCAACGCCAAATGGGGCAATCTGCAGGCGATCGTGGCCGGCGACTTCCTGCTCTCGCGGGCGTCGGAGATCGCCGCGTCTTTGGGAACCGAGGTGGCCGGATTACTGGCCAACACCATTGGCCGGCTGTGTTTCGGGCAGATCGGCGAGGTTCGCACGACGTATCAGGTCGCCCGCACCGAGCAGCAGTATCTCGACTCGATCGAAGGGAAGACCGCTTCGCTGTATGGCACCTCGGCGCGCATCGGAGCGATCGTGGCCGGGCACCCTCGTGAATGGATCGACGCATTGACCGTGTTCGGTGATGCGTTCGGCATGGTGTTCCAGATCGTCGACGACGTGCTCGACCTCACCGCTACCGACGCCGATCTGGGGAAACCCGCGGGGCACGACATGGAAGAGGGCGTCTACACGTTGCCCGTGCTGCGCATGTTGGCCGCGGGCGGGCCGGCCGCCGACGAACTCGGCGACCTGCTCGGACGGCCGTTGGCTCCGGAGGAGCGCGACAAGGCACTGGCCATCGTGCGGTCGGGCGGCGGAATCGCCGAGGCGATCGCCACCGCGGAGGCGTATGGGGCGGCGGCGGTTGCCGCGTGTTCGGTCCTCCCCGACAACGTAAACACCAATGCCCTGCGTTCGGCTCCTGCGGCGTTGATCGCCACACTGCACAGATGACGGCGAGTACCAAGCGGCGACTACCGTTCGGATCGTGTTCCGCTCCCTCACTCGACTGACCGATCGTCTGCGGGGCGACGCCTTCGACGACCGCCCGGTCGGGGGTGGGTTCCACCTGTGGTGGCAGGGCATCGAGGTTAGCGATCCGATCGTCGGGTGCGCCGTCACCCTCGAAGTCCTCCGAGAACCGACTGTCGCGGCGCTCTACTTCTGGGCGATGCAG
Source organism: Actinomycetes bacterium (assembly GCA_031398525.1). Lineage (GTDB taxonomy): Bacteria > Actinomycetota > Acidimicrobiia > Acidimicrobiales > Ilumatobacteraceae > JANMJD01. The sequence continues at coordinate 4,458 of JANNNL010000610.1, forward strand.
ACGAATTTTCTTGATGCGGCCGGAACGTCGCATGGCGCGGTGCATACGGGCTTGCAGTGGAACCCCCGCCATCGCGACTCGCGGGCCGTGAACTGGGGCGGGTACGCCCAGGCCGCCGATGTAACGTCGATTCTCGAGGGCTCGCTCTCGGAGTTGCCGTCAACTCCCGATGATCGCAATACCCGGGACTACCCGTGGCGAGCGGGTGCGCCGTATCGCTTCAGCATTCAACGGTCCCCGCGGGGATGGACGAGCTCGGTCACCGATGTCGAGCGGTCGGTGACGACCGTCATTCGGGAACTGTTTGCCGGGGGCGATCGGCTGGGCGGTTTCGTGGTGTGGAGCGAACTGTTCTGCACCGGCCGGGACCCGCACACCGCGGTTCGGTGGTCGAACCCCGAGGTGACCCGCTCGACCGGGGTGCTTGATCGGCCGACCGGCATGACCGCAACGTATCCCGGTGGCCGTGAGTGGCGTCGGCTTGACACCACGGTCGATGAGATCGGTGTCGTGCAGGCGACCGACGTGCGCCGCCGTATACCTCATCAATCGCTGCTCGGCCTCCACGCGCATCGCCAGGTCACCATCGACGACGGCCCAAGCGAGATGTAGCGCACCTGGGCTACCCCGAAACGAGCAGGGCGTCGGCCGCGGCCAGGCCGCTGAGCGCTGCACCCTCGACGCGTGGTCCGCCATAGGCGTCGCCGGCCAATACCAACGGGCGGTGCTCGCAGTCGGGAGCGATCCAGCATGCTTCGGGCCACGGGGTTCGTGGGGTGGCGAAACGCCACTTTTTCACCTGGCTCTCGACAATCACCGCCCCGCCAAGCCACGGGGACGCGATGTGCCGCAACGCCGCATCGAGCGTGGGAAGGTCGTCGTTCCAGTGGGCTTCGCTCCACTCGGCTTGGGCATGCATCGTGATCGCTGGGACGGGTGAGATGCCCTTGATGAAGTTGTCGGCGATGAAGCCGACGGTCTCATCAGGCTGATGAAGGCCGCCGACCCCCGGCACGGCACTGGGTCCATCAAGTACCGCGAGCAGCCCAATCGTGCGGTCGTATTCCATCCCGACGAGTTCCGCTGGCAACGTCACGCCACTCGTGATCAACAGGGCAAAGGCCTGGGGCACCGGGGTGGTCACGATCAGTCCATCGACCTCGATGGTGGTCCCGTCGTCGATCACGATGGTCCACCCGGTGGATTCCCCAGTAGGCGGAGCCGATGGTCGGACGGCAAAAGCCATGGTCGCGCAGCGCACGTCGAGGCCGACGGCCAGATGCTTGGCCAGGGAATTCATGCCAGCGGGGCAGGCGAAACGGGGAAACCCGTCCGGTCCGTCGGTCTGGAACCCGCGACACCATTCGGCCACCACCCCACTGGCGATCCACCGTTGCACGTGCTCGCCAAAGCGCTCGCTGCGCGCCGTGAAAAACTGGGCCCCGTGATCGAGGCGGGCACCGCCGACTCGGCGGGTGGCCAGCCGTCCTCCCGGTGATCGCCCTTTGTCGACCAGGATCACAGAATGCCCGGCGTCGGCCAGTTCCTGGCCCGCGAGGAGCCCGGCGATGCCCGCTCCGATGATTCCGACACGCATATACCCTGATCCTGCCCGGGATCTGGGCATACTGACTCATCAGGCGACCCGCGGCTAACGAGTGGTCGACATCGTCAGTAGAACTATCGTGACCGAGACCCACCCCGAAGCGGACGTGACCGCACTGAACGTTGCTCCGTCGCTGGATCAGGCAGTGATCGAGCTCAGTCCATCGATCTACCGGGTGGCCTTGTCGATTCTGCGTGATCCGGCGCTCGCCGAAGATGCGGTTCAAGAGACGTTGATCCGGGTGTGGACCAACCTCGAGCGCTTTCGTGGTGATGCCCCGTTTCGGGTGTGGGTGCTGCGCATCGCCCACAACGTGTCCGTCTCGATGGGCCGCAAGCGCCGTGATCAAGCAGTGGATCCTCACGATCTCAGTGAGGTGAAAGCGTCGGGTGCCGGTGCCGAGCGCACGGCCGAGGGACGTGCGATGGTTGGGGAGTTGTGGGAAGCGCTTGATCAACTCGATCCGCTCAGCCGGGCGATCGTGGTACTGAGGGAGGTCGAGTTGTTCGCCTATGAAGACATTGCATCAGCGCTCGACATTCCCCTGGCCACGGTCAAAACCCGGCTCTTCCGGGCTCGACGATCGTTGGCCACCAAGTTGGAGACGTGGCGATGAGTCGGCGAGTTCCTTCCGATCGCCAGCTGTTGGCGTGGCTCGATCGCAATCCTTCACGTCTCGAGCGCCATCTTGAGATGTACCCGGACGACGCAGCGCGCGTCGAAGTGCTGACCGAGGCACCCAGTTTGGGCGCCCAACTCCGCGAGACGCTTCGCCCGCCGTCCGACCTGCTCGACCGGCTCACGATGGGAGCGCGGTCCGACGAGTCCCGCCGTGACGCCACCGAGTTGATTGTCGAATTGTTTGGCACCGCCTGGCGGACGGCTGCCGTGTTGTTCACCGACGAGGAGACCTGATGAATCCGTGGATCTCAGCTGTTATTGCCATTGCCGGCGGGTTCATCCTCGGCTCGATCGCCGGCCGTGTCGTGCGTCGTCAGTTGGGCTCGCCGAATCGTCCCGAGGCGCTGCGTCAAGTGGCCGCGCCGGCGGCGAGCTTTGTGATGGCAATCCTTGTGGCCGTCGGACTCGTGGTGGCGATCGGGTTTGTCAGCCCTGACTCGCTTGACACCATGCCCAAGGCGCTCGTCGACTATCTACCCAAGGCCCTTGTTGCCGGCCTGACCATTCTCGTCGGTCAGGTCGCGGCCACGCTGGCCGGAGTCGGCGTGAAGTCGGCCTTGCTCAAAGCCACGGGCGAGGCACGGCCGGGCCCCGCCCGGTTGGTCAAGGCGGTGATCATCGGTGCGACCTCGATCCTCGCGGTCAGCCAGTTGGGCGTCAACACTACGATCATCAATCTCGCGGTGGCCGCGCTGCTGTTCAGCGTAGGAGCGATCGCCACTTTGCTGATCGGACTCGGCGGCCTCGACGTCGCGCGGAACATTGCCGCCGGTCGCTACGTGCGGCGAATCCTGCCGGTTGGCTGCGAGGTGGAGAGCGACGCGATCGTCGGAACGGTGCAGGCGGTTCATCCAGCCACCGTCGAGATCGCTCAGGCCGACGGCGTGGTCGTTCACGTGCCTCATGCCCAGGTGTTGTCGGGCGCAATCCGCGTCCATCGCCAGGTGCCGGCTCCCCCGGAAAGCGACGTCTGAATCCTCACGCGGTCAAGGTTCCCCGGCCTGGCCGGAGGGAAGCACAGCCAGGCTCGGGGACACCCGATTTCGTGGGACGTCCTCCGGTCGGTGCCCCGGAGAACGTCCCCAGCCGGACCTAGCACCGATGCGGGCAGTGTTTCGGTCGGCAGAAGCGCAAGCGCTTCCAGAGGTATTAGACACGGCTCGTCTGAAAAAGTCGCGGATCTTCGGTGAACGAAATGTGAGAAATTTGCGAGCCTGCTGCTGTCAGACGGTTAAGCGGTTGACTCGACGCTTTTGGCAGTTATTCGGTCGAGGAACTCGAGGATCACCCAGTTGAACGTGCTCCAATGTTCGACCATCAGTCCATGGGCCGCCCCAGCGATCACGACGAGCTCGGCTCCGGGAATTCGCTCGGCCAGTTCCTCGCTGTCGCCGCGCGGGGTCAGAACATCCTGATTGCCGACAACCACCAGGGTCGGCGCAGTAATCGAGCCAAGGTAATTGGTGACATCGCGATCATCGGCCGCAAGTAGCGCTTCTGCCTGAGCCACGAAGCCGTGGGGGGGTCGAATCAGCCCGAGGGGGCCGAGCCAGCCGAGCGCAGGAGCGATTCGCCGCAATGATCGAGGTGCCATCACCCATCGAGCGGCGCCCGACGCCAACGCCGCCATACCCCGTTCGTCGGCGGTCGTGCGCCATGAGTCGAGCAGCTCGTGGCGCCACGGATGATTGCGACACGCCGTGCACGCCAGGATCAACGAACGAACCCGATCCGGATAGGTGACGGCAATCAACTGGCTGATCGCACCGCCCATCGACGCCCCGATCACATGGGCCGACTCGACGCCTACCGCATCGAGCACGTGCATTGCGTCGTCGGCCATCTGTTCCAGATGATACGGACCGGCCGGCTTGTCGCTGCGCCCGGCGCCGCGGTTGTCGAGGGCGATTGTGCGGTAGCGACGGGCCAGCGCCAGGCGCTGCAGATTCCAGGCGTTCTTGTCGGCCCCGAGGCCCTGGATGAGGAGAACCGGCTCTCCGTCGCGCCGGCCGAACACCTCGTAATGCAGACGAACGCCATCGCTGGCGCGCGCAAAGCTCATCGGGGCGACACCGGGCTGGGCGCGCCATGGGGGTAGATCCGAGTGATGGGCTGCCACGAGTACAGCGCAGCGATGACCTCATCGACCGACTGAGGGCTATCGACGCCCAACAGCGCGACGACGTTGCTCGGTTCGGCAAGTCGCCCCCTCGTCAACACCTCGACCACGTGATCAGGGACCGGTGCGCCGAGCAGATGGGACAGTGGCCTGGCCACCCGCCACTGGGGGCCGACAATGGGGGCTCGCAAACGTCGACCCACCGCGAGGGCTTGGCGCAGGCTGATCGAGCCTGCTGCGGCGATGTTCAGCGTGCCGTCATAGCGGCATCCGGCGGCGGCCACCAAGGCGGCGGCCGCATCGTGATCGCTCAGCACGGTGAACCGAGGGTCACCGAACAATGGTCCCGGGACGATCGGCATACGCAACAACCGACCGAGTGGGCTGGGAACGTGGGGCCCCATGACCGGCGCCAGTCGGGCAATCGTCGTTGGTACTCCAGCGGTCGCGCCAGCGCGCCGGGCCACGGATTCGACGTGGAGGAGTTGCCGCCCGAACGGCGAGGTAGGCAGGGCTGGCACATGGATGTCAGGTAGATCCGCGGGACGACCGTAGACCTCGATGCCCGAACGCACGACGACCGACCGAAGGTCAGTGAGCCCGGCGCAGGCAGTGAACACTGCCTCGGCGATGGCTGGAGTCCACCGGGCGGCTTGGGAACCCGATGCTCGGGCCTCGGGCTCGTAGACGCCCAAATGGAGGATGACCTGAGGGTCGAACTCTCTGATGATGGTGGCGATCGTGACGGATGCAGTTGGATCGACGAGCCGAAAGTCGCAACGTCGGAGCCGTCGACGCGGTGGGTCGACATCGATCCCGAGGATCGGCCCGGCCCAAGATGTGTTTTCGAGCCTCGAGGCCGCCAGCGACCCGAGCTCGCCTCCCATCCCTGTTACAAGGACTCTGAGCCCGCTCACGTGGCCAATCTACCCTGCGGCCGCAGTCTGCACGAGTGCGCCGTCATCGACGAATGCCGGGCTGGTCCGAAAACGTCAGCGACGCGGCGGCG
>JANNNL010000688.1:0-7885 GCA_031398525.1 Actinomycetes bacterium
TTCTCGCTGGCGATCGCGATCGGGATCACCCCCCAGCTCCTCCCCGCCATCGTCAGCGTCAGTCTTGCGACCGGCGCACGACGGCTTGCGCTCCACCACATGCACGTCAAACGGCTGGTGACCATCGAAGACCTCGGCAACATCGAAGTGCTCTTCACCGACAAGACCGGCACGCTTACCGAGGGAAGGATTGCGTTCGATCGTTCCGTTGACGCCGACGACCACGATGAGCCGCACGTTTTCCTGCTCGGGCTGCTGTGTAACGAATCGACGATGACGCCCGACGGTCCGGTTGGAGGAAACGGACTCGATCAAGCCATGTTTCTTGCTCCGAACGCGCTCGCCACGTTGGCGGCACCCGACGGACCGTTGGCGTACCGTCGCATCGGAACGCTTCCGTTCGATCACGATCGCCAGCTCGCCTCGGTGATCGTCGCCGGCCCGGGAGCGACGCCGTTGTTGATCACCAAAGGAGCACCCGAGGTCGTTCTTGCCCGATGCGTCGACGCGCCGGTGGCGGCCGCGACGACGCTCGCCGCACTGTTCGCCGATGGTGCTCGAACGATCGCTATCGCAACCCGGTCACTGACGGGTGATGCAACGATCCACGACCCGGTCCCGGGCGACGAATGCGATCTCACCTTTGCCGGATTCCTGACGTTCTTCGACCGACCGAAGCCGGACGCCGGTGCAGCAATCAAGCGACTGAACGACCTCGGCATCACCGTCAAAGTCATCACCGGCGACAACGGCGAAGTCGCCGCCAAGGTTTGTCGCGAGATCGGCGTTGCGGTCTGCGGTCTGCTGACCGGAGCAGACCTCGAGCAAATGGACGACGACGCGCTGGCCGCAACAATTCCCGACACGACGGTGTTCTCGCGTGTTGGCCCGGACCAAAAGGCGCGGATCGTCAAGGTTGCCCGACGCGATGGTGCCGACGTGGCGTTCATGGGTGACGGGGTCAACGATGCGCTCGCACTCCACGTTGCCGATGTCGGGATCTCGGTGGACTCGGCGACCGATGTGGCCAAGGACGCCGCCGACATCGTGCTGCTCGACAAGGACCTTGGCGTACTCGCCACCGGCGTTGCCGAGGGCCGGCGGATCTTTGCCAACACGCTCAAGTACGTGCTGATGGCCACCTCGTCAAATTTCGGCAACATGTTCAGCGCAGCGGGCGCGTCGCTGTTCCTCAGCTTTCTGCCCATGCTCCCCTCGCAGATATTGCTCAATGGCCTGCTCTACGACGTCGGACAACTGGCGATACCGAGCGACCGGGTCGACGCCGAGGTGTTGGCCCGCCCGGCAGGCTGGGACATCTCGTTCGTGCGGCGCTTCATGCTCGTGTTCGGGCCGATCAGCTCATTGTTCGACATCGCCACGTTCCTCGTCATGATTCACGTGCTCCATGCCGGCCGGGACGAGTTCAGAACGGGTTGGTTCATCGAGTCGATCGTCACCCAAACACTCGTCGTGTTCCTGATCCGCACCCGACGGATCCCCTTCTTCCGCAGCCGGCCGAGCCTGCCGATGATCATCACTCCCATCGTGTCAGCGATTGTCGGGATCGCGATCGCGGTGGGCCCAGGGGCCCACCTGCTCGGCTTCGCTGGACTGCCGGTTGCATTCTTCTTCATCATGCTTGGCATGATCGGGGTATATCTCGTGCTGATCGAGGCGGCGAAGTCTCGGTTCTACCGGGCCGGTCACCAGCCGAGCCACCGCCAACGGACCGACACCGAGCGTCATGAGCACCGAACTCGGCGTCGGGTCGCCCGCTTCGCCGGCCACGCCTCGCGGTGAGCGCCGACCTCTCGTCGGACCTCGTGAGGAAGGGACCAATGGCCATGGCGTCGGCGAGATGTGCCGACGCACGATGGACTCATCATCCAAGACGATGACGAGGTCACCGAGGTCGGTCTGGTCATCAACCGTGAGGTAACACCATGACCCGGAGATCGCCAACCGCAGGCGATGACGTGCCAATTCATCAATCAGGGAGAATCAAAGTGTCGCAAGTGCATGCCATCGTGTGGCTCGACCACCGGGAGGCTCGGATCGCAAGTTTCTCGCTGGGAACGAGCCAGATACTCGAGATTCACAGCCATAGCCCCGAGCGCCAGATCCACCGCAAGTCCCGAGAAATCGGATCAGGGAAGGCGGCCGATGATCATCACTTCTTCGACGCGATCGCCGAGGAACTTGCGGGTATTCGCGAGGTGTTGATCGCCGGGCCCGGCAATGCCAAGACCGCGTTTGCGACGTACATCGGGACGCGTCACGCCGAGTTGGCGAAGCGGGTCGTCGGCATTGAGCCGCTCGATCATCCAACCGACGGCGAGCTCCTCGCCCACGCAAGAATGTCCTTCAACGCAATCGATCAGCTTGGCAATGGTCTGCAATGAGCGACGCCGACGAAATCGGGCGTCCTTGACCAGCATCGACGTTTCTCCGGTGCACTGACCTTTGCTCTCGCCGCCGGCTGTCCGGTCGTGTCGATGCCCTATCGATATGCGCGCGACATGCTCGCCGGCGGCGCTGGGTTGCTCGTCGACTTCGGCGACAGCGACGGCTTCGCGGCGGCCATCAGCCGTCTGCTCGATGACGGACCAGAACGCACCGCTGCTCACGACGCGGCCCGCCGAGCGGCGATGTCGCTGTCGTGGCCGCGAATCGGAGCCACTATGCGCTCAGTCCTCACGGGCGTGACGGCCCGTCGCCGCGTTGAGGCGGACTAGTCCTGTCGAGTCAAGCGCCGCTACCAGTTTCTGTCGAGGGTCCGAGCGGACCGCTCCGCAGGATCGTCCGGAAGACTGATTGCGGGGTGAACTGGCGATGTTCGACTCCACCAACGACGGCAAACTCCCAGCCCACATCAACCAATAGTTGGGCCGCAGCGAACAGGGTCATATCGGGGGCGAGAACGGGCAGCAGCGCATAGTCCTCGGGGTGGAGCGGCGAGAACCACAGTGACACCGGCCGCGATAGCAAGAGTGGCCATCGATGATTCGAGCGCGAGCAGATATCCGATGAAGCCGCCCGCCTCGACGATCTCAGATCCAAGGGGGCGAGCGATCGAGAGGACCCGATCAGTCATCTATAGCCAGTCGCGGCGCCGGAAGATCCAATACAGCACACCGCTCAACCCGAACGTGAGCCCGACGGCGACAGTTGCTCCGGCATTGGTACCGCTTCCAGGGTAGGGGACGTTCATTCCGTAGAAGCCGGTGACGAGGGTCGGTACAGCGACGATCGCAGCCCAGCTCGATACTTTCTTCATCACCTGGCTCTGGCGGTACTCGCGCAAGCTGAGGTTGGTCTCGACGATCGTGGTCGACAGGTCGCGTAGTGACTCGGTTGATTCGTTGATCCGCAGCATGTCGTCGTGTACGTCCCGGAAGTACGGGTCGAGCGCTTCCGGGATCGCTTCGTATTCGCGGCGGCTGAAGGCATTGACGATCTCGCGTAGCGGAACAACAAGCCGATGAAAGGCAACGAGTGCCCGCCGAGTTTCGAACCACGCCCGTTGCTCGTCGACCGGGACCGGCTTGCCCGAGAACAATCCGTCGGCAACACCGTCGTAGTAGTCGTCGAACGACTGAACGACGCCGAAGTACCCTTCGACGATCGAATCGAGCAACACGTACAGCAGGTAGCCGACACCGTGGTGGGCGAGTCGTCGGGTGTGACTCATCCGCCGTGCGACGACGTCGATGTCAAAGGTGGCGTTCTTGCGAACGGTGATCAGACAGTGCGGGTGCACGAAGATGTTGACTTCGGTGACAACAAGTTCGCTCGTCTTATCGACCATCTGCACCGCATGGCAGACCGCAAAGAGGTGATCGTCGTACTCGTCCAACTTGGGTCGTCGATGTTGACCGACAACCCCTTCAACGGCGATGTCGATCGCCACCTCGTGCAATCCGAGTTGGCGGGCAAACTCGCCGACCATCTCGACGCTCGGCCGGCAGAAGTCGACCCAGACGAACGTGTCCGCCTCGGCCGCAGCGACGAACTCCAGCACGCTCGAGAGCGGGAAACCTTCATCGACCAGACAACCGGCCCGGTATCGCCGGGTGGTTATCGGAGCGTCGTTGTCCACAGAATCGGTCAAGTCGATGTGCACCTTGGTCACTCGTGATTCTCTCACAGTGCGACACCGGCCCGGATCGTTGCCACAGGGCGCTACCGACAATGATCGCTCCCAGAGGACGATGCTGGCGAGGTCGAATCGGGTGAGCCAGTCGCCGATCGATCAGCTCGGCAACGGACCGCAATGAGGGACGCCGCAGCGCGTCCTATGGCACGTCAAGCACGGTTTCTGAGTAGGCCTGCGCTGCTGAAAGTTCCGACCTCGGAACCAGGATTCGATAGTCGCTCAACACACTTGTCACTACGTTGAAGGTTTCTTCGCCAACCACGTGAAAGCCGTTACGCCGAAGAGAATCGGCCAGCAACGGGCCTGACGCAAGAGGGACGACGGCCAACTCAACAAGAGCCGTGCCGTCATCGGCGGTCACCGGCCCCCGACCGATAATGTTCAGTAGTCGCTGCGCAAATGAGACTTTCTTCATGAGCTATCTCCTCGTGTCGTCGTCGGGATAGTACGTCTGGCGTGAGCCTGGCCATGTCCAGTCGCGAACTTCGGGGAGATCGTCGCCATGCTCACGGATCCATGCCGAGTGCTTGGTCCGCATGTCGAGCATGTCTTGGCGAAGCGAGGCGGCTCGGCGTGCGAGGCCGGGAACACGGTCGATCACATCGATCACGAGGTGGAATCGGTCCATGTCATTGAGCACCAGCATGTCGAACGGGGTGGTCGTGGTGCCTTCCTCCTTGTAGCCACGTACATGGATGTAGGCGTGATTGGCCCGGCGGTATGTCAGGCGGTGGATCAACGTCGGGTAACCGTGGTAGGCAAAGATGACTGGGGTGTCGGTTGGGAACAGGGCGTCGTAGGCGTGGTCAGCGAGGCCGTGGGGGTGCTCGTTTTCGTCCTGCAAGCGCATCAGGTCGACCACATTGATCACCCGAACTCGCAGGTCTGGCAGTCGGTCGCGCAGAATCGAGGTGGCCGCCAACACCTCAAGCGTCGGAACGTCGCCGGCGCAGCCGAGGACAACCTCGGGGTCGCCGCCGTCGTTGCTCGCCCACTCCCACACCCCGATGCCGCGGGCGCAGTGGAGCATCGCTTCGTCGATTCCAAGCCAGGTCGGCGCAGGTTGCTTCCCCGTGACGATGACGTTGACATAGTTCCGCGACCGCAGGCAATGGTCGGCCACCGAGAGCAGGCAGTTCGCATCGGGTGGCAGATAGACGCGGATGACGTCGGCCTTCTTGTTGATCACGTGGTCGATGAACCCGGGATCTTGGTGGCTGAATCCGTTGTGGTCCTGACGCCAGACATGAGAGGTGAGCAGGTAGTTCAATGAGGAGACATCGCGTCGCCAATCCAGCCCGTTGGTGACCTTGAGCCATTTGGCGTGCTGGTTGAACATCGAGTCGACCAGATGAATGAATGCCTCGTAGCACGAGAACAGCCCGTGACGCCCGGTCAGCAGGTACCCCTCGAGCCAGCCCTGGCACGTGTGTTCCGAGAGTATTTCCATCACCCGACCGCTCGGGGCCAGGTGCTCATCGACATCGCGCCGTTCGCCCTGCCACACCTTGTCGGTCACCTCGTAGACGGCGTCGAGCCGATTCGACGCGGTTTCGTCCGGCCCGAAGAGTCGAAAGTTGTGCTGCGTCTCGTTGGCTCTGATCAGCTCGCGCAACCATCCACCAAGCACCCGGGTCGGTTCCGAAGACGGTGATCCTTCCCGTTCGATCGCCACGCCGAACTCGCGGATGTCGGGAAGGCTCAGCGACTCCAGTAGAACGCCACCGTTGGCATGCGGGTTCGACCCCATCCGCCGGTCGCCCTGCGGTAACCACGAGATGATGTCGTCGAATGGCTGGCCTGTGTCATCGAAGAGTTCTTCGGGTCGGTAGCTGCGCATCCAACCCTCGAGCATCTCCAGGCGATCTGGGTGCCCGCGGACGGTCGAAATCGGCACCTGATGGGCTCGCCACGTGCCTTCTACCGGTAGCCCGTCGACGACTTGCGGCCCGGTCCAACCCTTCGGAGTCCGTAACACGATCATCGGCCAGCGGGGGCGCTTCCCGTCGCCGCCGGACCGTGCGTGATGCTGAATGTAGGTGATGTCGTCAAGCACTGCGTCGAGCGTGGCGGCAAGGAGTTGGTGAACGATCGCCGGGTCGTCGCCGTCGACCATGTACGGGTTCCAGCCGTAGCCGCGCAGTAACTCGATCAGTTCCCCGTCATCCAGGCGGTCGAGTATGGCGGGGTTGGAGATCTTGTAGCCGTTGAGATGCAGGATCGGAAGCACGGCTCCATCGCCGACCGGATCAAGGAACTTGTTGGAGTGCCACGAGGCGGCCAGAGGCCCGGTTTCTGCCTCGCCGTCGCCGATCACACAGGCCACGATCAACTCGGGATTGTCGAACGCCGCGCCGAACGCATGGCTCAGCGAGTAGCCCAGTTCGCCACCTTCGTGGATCGAGCCGGGAACGTCGGCTGACACATGGCTCGGAATGCCGCCAGGAAACGAGAACTGGCGAAACAACTGCCGCATCCCGTCGCGGTCGCGGCCGACTGCGGGATAGGTCTCGGACCAACTGCCTTCGAGCCACGTATTGGCGACGAGCGCCGGGCCACCGTGGCCGGGGCCGGTGATGAAGATCATGTCGAGGGCTCGCGCCGCGATGACCCGGTTGAGATGGGCATAGAGGAAGTTCAGGCCCGGCGTGGTTCCCCAGTGCCCGAGCAGCCGCGGCTTGACGTGCTCATCGAGCAACGGCTGGTCCAGCAACGGATTCGCCAGCAGGTAGATCTGACCAACCGCAAGATAGTTAGCCGCCCGCCAATACCGGTCGATGCGGTCGAGTTCCAGGGCACTCAAGATCTGCGGGATGCGATCGTCGCCACCATTTGTCATGCTTCATCGCTCCGATGGTTCGTCGAGCTATGGCGTCTACCCGTTGGACACAAGGCGGCGGGATTTGCTCGTTCACTCGGGATCTTCGATACCCAGGTGGACTCAGAGATAGACCGCCTTTGGGCGAAACCTGTTGGGAACTACCGCCAATCGGCCCTAGTGGGAAGGCTCAGGTCATATGAGGATGACGCCATGAGAACCAGATGGCACTGGGCAGCCGTGGTCGCAATCGTCATACCAGGAGTCGCCTGCGGATCGAACTCGTCGACCACGTCGGCTGGCGCGCCGACAAGCACCGAGTCGACGGCGGCCTCCACGGCAACGACTCGTTCTTCAACGTCTTCGACTTCTTCAACGACATCTACGGACACGACGGTGTCGCGACCGCTGACGAGCGGAGTGCCACTATCAATCGATGCCACCACAACCGCGCCCGCCACAGCACTCGCCGAGTGGGTCGATGACCAAGTCGGGGCGGGCCGCACCGAGGCGTCGGTGGCAGCTGGGGTCGGTACAGGTGCCTCGCTCGTGGTTGCGCATCCTCCCGGCTCGTTGGCCGACACCGAGGCGCGGATCGTTCTCTCTGACGGCTCGCTCGCCACGGTCCCCGGAGACCTTCCTCGTGACCGGTTCCCGACCCTCGTTGGTATCGGCGACCGCGTCGCACTCCTCACCCCGGTAGACGGCACTGTGATGTTCTGGCTGCTCGACGAAGAGGCGCACACGTGGTCGGTTGGGCCCTCGCTCGGGATCACGGTGCCGGCCCAAGCACAGGTCGGGATGGAAGCGCTCGGCGGCTTTCTACTCGTGACCAGCGAACATGCCGTCGACCGCGGCGACGGCATCTACGTCCCTGCCGACCAGCAGGGTGCGCTGATCTCACCGTC
>JANNNL010000697.1:0-1324 GCA_031398525.1 Actinomycetes bacterium
CGCCGACCACGCTGGCCACCCACCATCCCTGAGTTCGCTACGGCGAAAGCGCCATTCGATCATCGACCTTTGTCATCGTCACGGGGCGTCCCGACCTCGGGTTTTCGGGTCTGTCGCCCATGGGACCGCGCGCGCTGATTCCGATATCGATCTACTCGTGACGCTCGACGCCGGCCGTACGTATTTCGATGTGGCGGCACTGCACGACGACCTTGCCGACCTACTGGGCCGACCGGTTGACGTCCTCACCGACGGAGCGGTCCATGGCCGCCTTGCACATATTGCGCCGACATCCTCCGGGCCAAAGGCATTGACGACGCAACGCTGGCCACAATGCCAGGTGTCCCATGGCGCAGTATCAAGGGCATGCGGGACAAAGTCGTTCACGACTACCCCGAACTTGCCCTCGATGTTTTGTGGGAAACCCTCGTCAACGGTCTCCCTGCGCGCCGCGAGGCGATCGATCAACGCACCACGTAGCGGCTACAGCCAGTTCGTTTCGATCCATGCTCGGACCGGCGGGGCAACGGTGTCGAGATGGGCGGCGGGGTTGTCGCGGATCATCGTGGCCGATATCGGGACGGTGGTTCGTTCGGGGTCGACGCTGACCGGGTCGACGCCGAATCGTCGGGCGATTTCCGACACGTAGGTGTCGCTGGAGAACACGGCATGGGGGCCAGTCGGTAGCGGCCAGCGATCACGGAACAACGCCATCCACCTCGCCCATAAGTCCTCGTCGTCCCAGTTCGTGTGGAGGTTGTGCCGCACTTCGACCACCCGCACCTGAGGGTGCAGATCGCCCAACCAGCCCGCCCGGACCGACCCGGGCACGGCCTCGTCGTTGCGGGTGTTGACGAAGATCACCAGGGTGTCGCAGCGCGCCGCGGCCCAGTCGATCATGTAGCTGTGACCGAGGTGCGGCGGGTTGAACCGCCCGACGATCAACCCCGTCTCGTACCGCGCCAGGCTCACGCTCACCCGCCGCGCTGCGCTTCCGACCAGGTCAAGCCGGCGTGGGCGTCGGTGTCGTGGGGCAGGCCAAGCCCGCGCTCGGCGATGATGTTGCGCTGCACTTCGCCCGTCCCGCCGCCAACGGTCAAGGCCGGGGCGAACAGGAACCCGTACCGCCAACTCGGATCGTCCAAACCACCAGACCCGGCCGAACCCATCGAACCCACCGAACCCGACAACATCGCCGCCGGACCGATCAGATCACGCGCCAGGTTCATCACATGCTGACCATGCTCGTCGGCCAACACCTTGCGGATACTCGCTTCGGGGCCCGGCTGTGAACCACGCAACCGAGCCGACACGGTGCGCAACC
>JANNNL010000713.1:0-4333 GCA_031398525.1 Actinomycetes bacterium
GGATACCCGATCGTGTTCCCGGTCAACTACGCGATCGACGGTGACGACATCATCGTGAAGACCGACCACGGCGAGATGTACGAACACGTCCCCCTTCATCGAGTTGCGTTCGAGGTCGACCAGTTCGACGAAGCCAACCACACAGGCTGGAACTTGCTCGTGCGCGGCGAGGCCCGCGATGTGACCGACAGTCACGGCGAAATCTATGCAATGGGCCTGCGCCGCGGCCCCTCCGTCTGGGCCCCCGGCGAACGACACCACTGGCTCGCCATCCGCATCGAACGAATCAGCGGGCGCCAGATCGTCCGACAGACCCCGCAAGATCCCGATCCAAACGAACCCGGGGGCGCGACCGATGGATGACCCGAACCATGCACTCGGGTCGGTGGCCGAGTCAGCCGACTCCGGAACTGAGATTCTCAACGTCTCGGACTGTTGGGCACTGGTCCGGTCCGCCGAGGTTGCCAGATTGGCGGTCTGCGCCGACGACCAGCCCGACATCTTTCCGATCAACTACGTCGTCGATCACGGCACCGTGGTTTTCCGCTCTGCGCCGGGCACGAAACTGTCCGCCGCCAACGGGAACGCGGTCGCCCTGGAGGTCGACGGGGTCGATCCCACCTCTGGCGACGTGTGGAGTGTCGTCGTCAAAGGTACTGCTGAGGTCCTCACCGAGATCCACGGTGTCTTCGAAGCCACCGGCCTGCCACTATTCCCCTGGCAGGCGACCCCGAAACCCGTCTTCGTTCGCATCGAACCAGCGGAGATCACAGGTCGAAGATTCCGCCGCGTCGACCCGGCCACAGCGGTGGCCAACATCGCTGCCGGGCCCTCTGGCAGCTACGAGTAGCTGAAGGTCAGGTGAGTCGACGAAGCGGACCATCCGGGGTCAGCACTGGGCGCACTCGTACCTCGGCGTCAACAACCCAGCATCCTTCGGCCGCGACAATCAACGGGTTCAGATCGATCTCGGCCAGCTCCGGGTGACGGTCGATTGCGGCCGCAACCGCGGCGATCACATGACCGGTCGCCGCGATGGCTCCGTCACCGAGACCGTCGACGACCCGCCCGGCCCGAGACTCACCGAGCATGGCGATCGCCTCGTTGACGCTGATCGGGACCAGACGGATGATCGAGTCATTGATCGCGTCGGCGAAGACACCCCCGAGGCCGATTGAAACCGCGGGCCCGAGCACCGGGTGAACCGTCGCATGTATCCGACACTCGATACCCGAGGGAACCAGCTCCTGTACGGTCGCCTCGCGCAAGCCTCCGACGACGGCGTCCATCGCTAACCACGCCGCTCGCACGGCATCGGCGTCGGCGAGACCAAGGGCGACGCCGGCATCTGCTCCCCGCCCCCAGCGAGGTCGCACGTTCGCTTTGAGTGCGACCGGATACCCCAATTCCTCGGCTGCGTTGACGGCAGCCTCGACGCTCACCACGGGACGGGTCGCCGCGCACGGAATGTCGTAGGCGTCGAGCATGTCGATCATCGGGACATGCGGCAGCAGCGTCCCGAGCGGGCGACGGGCGAGCGCCCCGGCGATGACGTTCCCGGCCCTCGCCGCCCGACGATCGTCGACCCGCGGATCGTGCGCCTCGTCACCGCCGGCTTCGACGGCCACCGCAGTGCGCCACCGGGCGTACCTGATACAACGGGCGAGCACACGGGCAACGTCGTCGGGAAAGGCGAAGTTCGGGATCATCGAACCGGCGTCGATCGTGCCGTCGGGCCGCCCGAGCAGCACGGCAATCAATGGCACCGTTGGATGATTCGGAATCAATATCGCAAGTTCCCGCGCGAACGCGTCGTCGGTCGGGGCGACCGGTGGCGCATGAATGACTACCACCGCATCGCACGTCCCGCCGGAACGAACCGCCGCAACGGCATCGGCGAATTCCCGCGGCTCGGCCGACCACCCGAGCTGATGCCAGGTGCCTGCCGTTTCGTTCGGACCGACTCCGTGGAGTCCGACCGACTCCAAACCGGCATGCAGCAAACGCGCCGGACCGGCGCTGTTGCTGACGACGGCAACCCGCGGCCCGAGCGCAAGTGGCTGCGATGCGAGCACCCGGGCCGTATCGAGCAACTCGGCGACCGTATCGACGCGGATCACACCTGCCTGCTGGTAGAGCGCGTCGTCAAATGGTCCGGCACCCGGGCGGACGGCCACGATCGGTCGGGTCTGACTGACTCGCCGGGCAATTCGAGCGAAGCGCCGCGGGTTGCCGAACGACTCGGTGTACATCGCAATGACCCGCGTCGACTCGTCGTCTTCCCAAAACTGAAGCAGGTCGTTTCCCGACACATCAGCCTTGTCGCCGAGCGAAACAAACGACGAGATCCCGACACCGAGTCGTACCGCCCGTTCAAGGACCGAGGCTCCGATCGACCCCCGACTGCAACGACACCGCCAGCGGCCCAGCAGGAATCGCGGGGTGAGCAAGGTGGGCGTGCAGTGCGGGCGACGATCCCGGCACCGCCAGTCCCATGCTCCCCGGTCCGACGATGCGCATGCCGTATCGACGGGCGTCGGCCACCACCTGGGCGATCGGAAAGCTGTCGGACACCTCGGTGATCACGACGGCGCCCCGGACCCGATGGCGGGCGCACGCGCTCAAGACCTCGGCGAGAGCAGCCTCCGGAACGGCGATGACCGCGAGACCAACGTCGGCGTCGACATCGGTGATCGATGCGACGCACGGCATGCCCAGCAGCTCGGCGTGCGCCGGATTCACGGCATAGACGGCCAGTTGCGGTGCGCTTGACCGCGCATTTTCGAGGAGTACGCGACCGACCGACCCGGGACGGGCCGACGCACCGACAACCGCGATCGATTTGGGCAGCAGGAAACGTGCCATTGATCGGGAGTCGGCAAGTTGCTCTCGCGTGGACACCGACTCGAGGAACCCTGCGGTGTCGTCGATCGGCCAGACGAAATCGACGATGCCGCTCTCGAAATGACTTTCGATCGGCCAGCCGCTGCGACCAAAGACCCTCAGCATCGGCCGGTTGTCGGCCAACACCTCGGCGGTAAACCGTTCGATTCCCGCCGCTTTGGCCATTGAACCAAGATGTTCGAGCAGCAGCGTTGCGATCCCTCGACGGGCGTTTCCGGCGTCGACGTGAAACGCGACATCGGCGTCGTTGCGGCCCGACAACCGTTCGTAGCTGGCCCAGGCAATGAACTCCGCGCCATCCTCGACGATGAGAGCGCCCCGGTCGCGCAGATCAACATTGGAGAATCGAGACGCTTCCTGATCGGTCAATTCCGCCTTCGCCGAGAAGTACCGGTAGTACTGGCTTTCCTTCGGTTGACGGGCATGAAACCGCTGCAACGCAATGGCATCGCCAGGCTCGATCGGACGCACATGAACCGTGCCCCCATCGCTCAACACCACATCAGCCGACCACGCAGTGGCGTCGGTCACGTCGGACCTCCATGCTCCCGACAGACCCTCGTCATGATCAACCCAGTCAATCACCCGATGGCTCCGCCGGGTTCCCACAGACGAAAATCGGCGGTTAGGGAGCGAGGACCGCCAGTGCAGCAGACATTCGTCTCGATGAAGTCCGCGAAAGGTGGGCCGACGCCGAATGGATCACCGCATTCGACGGCGGGCGACGTCGCCGATCAGGATCAGGCAGCCGCCGGCGACGGCAAGCGCGGGGATGCCGTAGACCCAGCGGAATCCGAAGGCCGTCGAAGCAATGCCGATCAGCGGCCCGGCGGAGGCCTGGCCGACGTCGCCGAAAGCCATGAACGAGCCCATCGCGCTGCCTCGTTCCGAGTCGGGCACTCGGCGCACCGAATCGGCCGTCAAGGCGGGAAACGTGACGCCCGCACCGAGCCCGGTGAATGCCATGGCGATGTATGACACCAGCGGTGAACTCGACATGGCCAGCACTCCGCTCCCGGCAGCGGCGACGGCCATACCCGGGATCGCCACCCGCAACGGCCCGACCCGGTCGGCGATCTCTCCAACGAACCGCCGCATGATCAGCACCGCCGCCGCATAGGTCGCGAACAGGGTTCCGGGCCGGGCAATGCCGATGTGTTCGGCGTACTCCGGGTGGAACGCAACGACGGACGCAAAGAGGAACGAGGCGGTCAACATCCCGGTACCGGGTAGCGCAACCGCGGGTTGGAACGAGCGGGCCCGAGGGGCACCGACGTCGACAACTGCCCGCCCCGGGCCGAGCATGTCACCCGACAATGAGCGATTCCCGGCGTACGCCGCTGCTACCAACAGCGCTCCCGCGGTCGCGAAGGCGGCGAAGAAGCCGAGGTCGAGCAGCAGGTCGGCACAGATCGGGCCGACCACGAAC
>JANNNL010000726.1:0-10651 GCA_031398525.1 Actinomycetes bacterium
CTCAAGCAGATCGGCGCGACCAAAACCGGTGGCCAGGGTACTCGCCAGGCCGGGATCGACGCTGTCCTGGCCACCCTCGCCGGGTGGGGAGTTCCGACCGCTGGACTCGTCATCAACGACGGATCCGGGCTCGATCGGGGCAACCGACTCACCTGCGGGGCGATTCTGGCGGTCCTCGACCATGTCGGGCCGACCGGACCGTTGTTCGATGGCCTGCCAGTGTCCGGGGCCGACGTGGGCACGCTGGCCGAGGAACTGAACTCCGACGTATTGGCCGGTACCGGCACCGATGGCCGAATTCATGCCAAGACGGGCTCGCTGACCGGTGCCAAGGCGCTGTCAGGGTTTTTCGATCTGGCCGACGGGCGAAAAGTGGCGTTCTCGATGTTGATCAACGATGCCGATGCGGCGACGCGTGGACGATTTCTGTGGGCCGCCATGGCCAGCGGACTGAAGGACCTGGCAAGCTCGGTCTCGCCCGCGGCGATTGCATTGCCAGGCGCATGACGTCGACCGAGATGCCGATGTTCCCGCTTGGGTCGGTGTTACTCCCGGGCTCGTTGCTGCCCCTGCACGTGTTCGAGCCGCGATATCGCCGGATGATTGACGAATGCCTTGCGGGTCGCCAGGAGTTCGGGGTTGCCCTGATTACCCGCGGCCGCGAGGTCGGTGGCGGTGACGAGCGGTCGCTCGTGGCCACGGTCGCCCGGATTCTGCAGCACCACGAACTTGAAGACGGCCGTCGAGCCGTCATGACGGCCGGAGTTCGTCGCGTTCGAATCAATCAGTGGTTGGTCGACGACCCATATCCGCGGGCCATAGTCACCGATTGGCCCGATGACGACGTTGACGTGGCGCCCCAACGGATCGACGAGGTCTACCGCCAAATTCGCCGCACGCTGGCGCTGGCCGTCGAGGTCGGCGACGCATCGCCGGACGAGAACGAGGACGCCGAGATCGCCGACGATCCGTTCTTTGCGTCGTTTCATCTCGCCGCGATGGCTCCCCTCGGACCGTATGACCAGCTGAAACTGCTGAGCGTCGCTGGTGCCGGTACCCGGCTGGACGCCCTCGAAGAAATGCTCGCCGACGTCGACGCCGGCCTGCGGTTCCGACTTGGACTCCCGCCCGACTCCGGTGGCTGACGCCACGTCGGGTTGGCCGACAGGGCGCTCGGCCGATGGCGGCATCGACGAGATTCCGCTCCCATTGGGCAACCCCGGTCGGCTATGGCTCTGCGGAAAACACCTGGTCGGCCCAGATCCCGAGGCGGCCCTGATACGGGTTGGGGCGACGACGATTGTTTGCCTCGTGGAACGTCGCGAGATTGCAGATCGCTATCCCAAGTACGTCAGATGGCTTGATCATCAGCCGTTATCACGGGCTGTCGAGTTCCCGATTCCCGACTTGCACATGCCGTCGGCCGGCGCTCCGGCTACCGAGGCGTTCCTCGCCGATCTGATCGACCGGCTACGGCAAGGAAATGGCCTGATCGTCCATTGCGCGGCGGGCATCGGCCGGTCGGGAACGACCGCGGTCGCCGTGCTGACCCGGCTTGGGATGTCGCTCGACGCAGCGCTGGACAACGTGCGGGAACATCGTCCGATGGGCGGTCCCGAGGTCGGCGCGCAGCTTGATTTCGTCACCGAAGTCGCTCGGTCGATGAGCGAAACGTGAGCAAATCCACCGACGGCATGTGAGCTCAACCCGTCTCGGCGTGATAAGAACTTCGTCGTGCCCAAGGACACCCGCTCATCATCACCAGGGTCTTCGAAAGACAATGGGTCGAACAAGTTCAGTAGCTCGGGCGATGGAAACTCGATCGGCGAGATCATCGGCCTGGTCAAGACCTACGCCCGCCAGGAAACGATCGGCCCGCTCAAGGGGGCCGGTCGGTGGCTGGCATTCGGCACCGCCGGTGCATTGGCCCTCGGCTTCGGACTCTCGATGCTGTTGCTCGGCCTCCTTCGTCTGTTGCAGAACGAGGCATCCGGCGTCTTCGATGGCAACTGGTCGTGGGCACCCTACGGAATCACGCTGGTCGTCTGCGCGATCGTGATGCTGTGGGCACTGATGCGTGTCCGGAAGGACACCCTGCAACGCAAGGAGCCCCGGCGATGAGCCAGTCGAAAATCACCCGTGACGACCTCGAGTCGAAGTTCGCCGCCCTCCAGGGCAATGTCGAAGGCAAGGTGCAGGACCGCAAGCAGACGTTGATCGCCGTGGCCGGTGCTGCGTCGCTCGTGCTGCTCATCCTGTTCTTCCTACTCGGGCGACGCAGCGGCAAGAAGAAGACGACCATCGTCGAAATCCGCCGGGTCTGATCGCAGCTATGGCTCGCTCACGTCTGCTTTCGCCCTCCGCCTTCATCCGGCGCGGTGGCATCTACAAGGGATTGCTCGGCGGCAGCCGGGGCTGGATGGCCGTCGGTGGCGCGTTCTGGGGTCTGCGGTTCATCCGGCGTACGTTCGGCAAGACCGAGACGATCGCCGCCACCGAGAGGCTCAAGCCGGGCCAATTTGTCACGATCCACGCGATCAAGCCCGAAACCCGTCGCGATCGTCGGGCTGCCAAGCGCACCGCACGCTGACCACGTCGATCCTTCGCTCCGATCTTCGCGCCAAACGGTGGGGGAGGGGCCAGAATGGTGGCCCCATGAAAGTGCTGCTGCGTAACCCGACCCGTGAAGTCGAAATCCCCGGACCTCGTCAGGTGCTCGCGCTACTCGCCTCGCTCGAACTCAATCGCGAATCGCACCTGGTCATCCGCAATGGCACGCTCGTTCCGGGCGATGGCGTGTTGGCCGACGACGACGTCATCGAAATCCGCCCGGTCATCTCGGGTGGGTTCGAATGAAGTGCCGCACCTGCCGGGAGCCGGCGATCATCGATCTGCCACGGCACAACGCCAACTTCTGCGTCACCCACTTCGAGGAGTTGTGCCGTCGCCAGGTCGTCAAGGCGATCCACGACCACGACATGATCAAGCCCGGCGACAAGGTGCTCGTCGCCGTCTCAGGGGGCAAGGACAGCCTGGCCCTGTGGGACATCCTGCTCGACCTCGGCTACTCCGTCGATGGGCTCTATATCGGGCTCGGCATCGGTGAGTACAGCGACGAATCCGGCGTGTTCGCCCGCAAGTTCGCCGAGGCCCGCGGCCAGAAGCTCATCGAGATCTCGCTGCGCGACGACTACGGCTACGACGTACCAACTGCCGCTCGGGCGACTCGCCGGGTGCCCTGCTCGGCCTGTGGGCTTTCGAAGCGGCACTTGTTCGACACCGCCGCGCTCGATGGCGGCTACGACGTCGTCGCCACCGGCCACAACCTCGACGACGAGGCGGCCGTGCTGCTCGGCAACACCCTGCGTTGGGAAGTCGAATATCTCGCCCGACAGCTGCCGGTTCTGCCGGCTCGGCCGGGCTTCCCCCGCAAGGTCAAGCCCCTCGTGCGGTTGACCGAGCGCGAGATGGCCGCGTGGTGTGTCGTCCGGGGTATCGACTACATCGTCGAAGAGTGCCCGATGGCCGTCGGCAACAAACACCTCGGCTACAAGAACACCCTGAATCAACTCGAAGCGGCGTCGCCTGGTAGCAAAGCCGCCTTCTACCTGGGCTTTCTCGACCGGATGGCCCCGCTGCTCGAAGGAACGTCGATTGCCTCGGCCGATGGTCTGGGTGCATGCAACCGCTGTGGATCGCCCACCACAGGTGAAACCTGCGCATTCTGTCGGCTGGTGGAAACCGCCGGCGCCCACGAACCGGTGCCAGTCGAACTGGTTGTCGGCAAATCAGGAAGGCGGCGCCGGTGAACGGTTTCGCGTACGGCGAACGGGTGATGCTCATCGACGTCAAGGCCCGCAAGTACCTGCTCACCCTCAAGGAGGGTGGCGAGTTCCACAGCCATGCCGGGTTCGTCACCCATGCCGAGCTCATCGAGCAGCCCGAAGGGGCTCGTCTCCGCTCGACGAAGGGCGCGGTCTACACGGCCCTGCGGCCGACGCTTGAGGACTTTGTCATCGAGATGCCCCGTGGGGCGCAGGTGATCTACCCCAAGGATCTCGCACCGATCTGCATGATCGCCGACATCGGCCCCGGTATGCGGGTGCTCGAATCGGGCGTTGGTTCCGGGGCATTGTCGATGACGATGCTGCGGTACGGCGCCGAGATCTTCGGTTACGAGCTACGCGAGGACTTCCTCAACCGGGCCGTGTCGAACGTTCGCTCATTCCTCGGTGAGGCCGCCTTGGAGCGCTACCACGTGGAGTTGCGCGACTGCTACGAAGGCATCGACGTCGAGGATCTTGACCGCGTCGTCCTCGATCTTCCCGAGCCGTGGCGGGTCATCCCGCACCTGCCCGGCAAACTGCGCCCCGGCGGCATCATCGTCGCCTACACACCCAGTATTACGCAGGCGGCCCAGGTCCGCGAGCAGCTCACGGGCCCGGCATGGCTCTCGCAGCGCACGCTCGAGGTATTGCACCGCACGTGGCACATTGAGGGCTTGGCCGTGCGCCCCGATCATCGCATGGTTGCCCATACTGGCTTCCTGACGACCGCTCGCTACCTCGGGTAGCCGGCCTCCCGTCGCCGCCGTTGTGTGGGTCCTCGGGCGAACCCGAGGGACCCACTATGGCCGCAGTTCTACGAGATCTTCTACGAGATCAGGACGGCGGTCACGACGATGCGGTACTGCAGCGATGTCGGCAACAGGTTGGGCTTCGAACAGGCCACCAGCGACACCGTCGGACCCGGTACCGAGTACGCCGCGTTGAGAATGCTGGTCGCGTCTTTCCCTGTCAGATCGGTGCGAGCCACCCGATAGGTGTGGACGCGCCCGTCGCTGCCGGTGATCGTCATCTCGTCGCCCGGTCGGAGGAGGTGCAGATTGTAGAACGGCCCGCCTGCGGACGTTCGGTGACCGAAGAGCACCATGTGGGA
Source organism: Actinomycetes bacterium (assembly GCA_031398525.1). Taxonomy (GTDB): domain Bacteria; phylum Actinomycetota; class Acidimicrobiia; order Acidimicrobiales; family Ilumatobacteraceae; genus JANMJD01. The sequence goes on from JANNNL010000726.1 coordinate 4,939, forward strand.
GTCCTCGCCCGCCAGTCCGGTACCGGGCCAGTGGCCGGCCCAGCCTTGGTCGACGATGTCGTTGGAAACCCCCTCGGCGGTGTACATGCCGTCGATGCCCGCGTTGGGAACGCTCAAGGAATAGGGCAACGGAGACGGCGGGGGAACCACGTTGACCGGTGGTTGCACGCTTGTCGCTGCCGGCGTGCCCAGGTAGTAGCCGGCGACGTCGGCGATGACGTGCCCGCCCCCCGAGGTGAACACCGAGACGCCCGATGTCGACACGCGCACGATTGCGTGGTTGGCGATCGTCTGGCCGATCCGGGTGGCGTTCAGGTTCGAAGCGTTTGGCAGCGCAGTACGGGCCGGATACGCGGTGAAGTAACCCTCGGCGCGAGCGTTGGTCGTGGTCAGGTTGATCGCTGCGGCCTGCGCCGAGATGCCGGCTTGCAGCGGGAATTCCATGGTCCACTTGGCGAAGGTTCGGCCATAGCTGTAGGGCCACCGGGTGTCGAGAGCGCGCGTTGGTGAGTTCGGGACGAACAGTCCGTCGCTGCTCACAGCGTCGGTGGCACCCGTGAACCATCCGGCGACATCGACGATCAGGTGTCCGCCGCCGCGCGCCTCGGCAAACACTTCGAACGATCGCAAGCCCGGGGTGAGCTTGACAATCGCCTGGCCTGCCGCAGTCTGACCGGGGCCTGCGATGTTCAGGTTCGACACATTGGGCGGTGTGCCGCCGGACGGGAACGCGGTCCAGTATCCGGCCCCGGTGGAACCAGTGACGGTGAGGTTGACGACAACCGCGGTGGCTGTGGCCGGGACCTCGGTCGCCACGTTGACGCGCTTGGTGGTTCCACCACTGACTACCCCACCTGAACGGGTATCGAGGACACGACGGGCGGCGGGAAGCGCCGCCACGAAACGCCCCGCAGCCTGGGCCGACGAGGTGGGTACATACGCCCCCGAGACGTCGACGATGATGTCGGCCGACGCATACGAGTACACGTCGACTGCACCGGTTGCCCCGAGTTTGACGGTCACCATGTTCGGCACCGATGTGCCGGCGTCGTAGTTCAGGTTCGATGCCTCAGGCCGGGAAGTGCCGCTCGGATAGACCGTGACGAATCCGTCCGCGGCGGTTGTTGTGGCAGTGACGTTGAGCACGGCGGCGGTTGCGCCCGCCGGGACGCCGCCGCGGCCGGTGACCTGGACTCGGACGGTATGGACATCGACCCGTGAATGGCCGACGATGCCCGAGGTTGGGCGGGTATCGGCGAGACGGATGGGAGCGAGGGAGACAAAGCTCGTCAACCCGGTAGGTAGCGGGGCGGCAGATGCGTTCGGCGCCGGCAGCGAGACACCGCCGATGCCAAGCATGGACAGCGTTGCGAGCAGGAGGGCGACAAGTCGGCCACGTCGGGCCATGTGACCTAGAGTGATGTCCGCGCCGGTGTGATTCATGGGAAGTGTTCCAGACATTTTCCGCCCTCCATAGGGCCAGGGGATTGATGACGCCACCCGACGCCTGGTCGGTGGCAGCATATCCGCGGTAGTCACCGCGGGTACTTCACGAGCGGTCCGCATAGGATCTCACCCGAGGTGATCGAGCGGCTATTTCAGGTGGTGGATTGCGTGAAAGTGAAGTCGGGCGGAAGGGGAAGTCAAATGACGAGGAAGTGGGTGGGACTGCTGGTCGGTGTGGTTTCTCTTACTGTGACGTGTGGGACGCAGAGTGACCACGAATCGGCGACCACGTCTGCTCCAACCTCCCGTCGCCTCATCGACCTGACGATTGACGTCATCCCCGTCGCGCTGCCGACGGTGGCCCCAGCGACTTTTCCACCCCTACCTGTGGTCTTGATGCCACCAGCGGGAGAGCCGACTGGCGGTGGTCGTGCACTGGCCAGCAAGCCGGTCGCGGTGTCACCGTTGCCGACCGAAGACGTTGCTCCGGCGTCGTCCGGCGGCGCGCCGCCAGGTCAAACGATCGGCTCGACGGGTGGATAGAGTCACTCGGGCGGGACAACCGGATCGAGCTGTGGGCCGATCGGCTTCCTCGTTGCGCCGGCGGTCGGGTGGGCTACGTTGGTCGTCGGGAATGGATGGAGCAAGCGACAACTCGACCGTGGGGGAGCTGGGCTCGGGGGTTCATCCGTCGTTTCCGAAGGCAACATCGTGCTGTTCGGTCACCGAACGAGCCACGGTGGGCCGTTTCGACGAGTCGATGAGCTGGAGATCGGGGCAGAACTCGACGTGACGGTGCCCAACGGCCCGACTCGCCGATATCGAGTCGTCGAGAGGTTTCTTGACATGCCTGATGCCGTGCACTGGGCCGATGAGACGAACACCATCGACGGGCGATCGACGGTGACCCTGATCACCTGCGCCCATGCTGATGGCTCGCCGGGCGGGACGGCTCGGCGATGGTTCGTCAGGGCCGTCGCGATCTGACACCCGTCCGGGCGTGAACGCGAAACGAGGGGGTGTCGGTGACATCCCCTCGTTCGTTACACCTGCTTGGCGGATGACCGCCGACCCGATCGATGGATCAGGGCTCGATGAAAATGCACTCGCCGGGGCATTCCTCGGCGGATTCAATCACGGCATCGAGCTGCCCATCGGGGATATTGGCCATGCCATCGGCTCCCTGAGGGAGCCCCTTGGCCGTCGCGTAGATCTTGTCGCCTTCGCGGACGTAGGCCAGGCCATCGTCGAGCAAGGTGAAGACATCGGGGGCGATCTCTTCGCAGAGCCCGTCGCCGGTGCAGAGATCCTGGTCGATCCAGACCTTCATGGACATTTCTCCTGATTGATGCGGCCCGTTGTCGGACTCGGTCACGTGCCGGTCACTTTACACGGCCGGGACGAGGGAAACATGCCACAAGCCGCCACGTGTGTCCAATGCGCGTGTAGCTTCCCCATTACGACCTTGGTGACTGCTCGGCGGGTGGGCACATCATGAGGGTCGCGATGCCCCATCGGGTGGAGTGAGGAGGTCGATCGTGGCAGAACGTCGTGACGAGGCCATGGTGAACGCGTTGCGCGACCAGGTCCGGTCGTTGGAGGAGGAGTTGCGCGCCAGCCGACGCAAGTTGGCCGATTCGCCGCTGCGGGTGCGGGCCCTCGAGGAGCGGCTGCTCGAGACCAAAGGGCAGCTGGCGCTGGCCACCGCCCAGAACGAAAAGCTCTCGTACACCCTGCGTGAGGCCCGCGAACACATTGGGTCGCTGCGGGAAGAGGTCGAGAAGCTCACGCAGCCGCCGTCAGCGTACGGCGTCGTGGTCGGCAAGAACGACGATTCGACGGTCGACGTGTTGACGAATGGTCGCAAGATGCGGGTCAATCTGCACCCGAGCGTCGAACACGACACGCTGGAGCGCGGCGCAGAAGTGGTGCTGAACGAGAGCCTCAACATCGTCGCCGCCCGCCATGGCGAACAGATCGGTGAGGTCGTCTCGATCAAGGAGGTGATGGACGACGGCGTTCGGGTGATGGTCGTCGGTCGCGCGGATGAGGAACGGGTCTGCGAACTCGCCGACGCTCTGCGTGGGGTTCATCTGCGCTCGGGCGACACGGTTCGCCTCGACCCCCGTACCGGGTTCATTCTCGAGAAACTTCCTCGGCCCGAAGTTGAGGATCTTCTGCTCGAAGAAGTTCCCGATATCTCCTACGAGGATATCGGTGGTCTCGATAACCAGATCGAACAGATCGCCGATGCCGTTGAGCTGCCGTTTCTCCACCAGGAACTGTTTGCCGAGCATCGCTTGCCGGCGCCCAAGGGCATCTTGCTCTACGGCCCTCCGGGCTGCGGCAAGACCCTGATTGCCAAGGCTGTCGCCAACTCGCTCGCCAAGAAGGTTGCCGAGTCGACCGGTGGTGAGAAGGGTCGCAGCTACTTCATCAACATCAAGGGGCCGGAACTTCTCAACAAGTACGTCGGTGAAACCGAGCGTCAAATCCGCCTGGTGTTCCAGAGGGCCCGGGAAAAGAGCGAGGAGGGCTGGCCGGTCATCGTCTTTTTCGACGAGATGGACTCGATGTTCCGCACCCGCGGTACCGGCATCTCGTCCGACATGGAGTCGACGATCGTGCCGCAGTTGTTGGCGGAGATCGACGGGGTCGAGGGTTTGCGCAACGTGATCGTGATCGGGGCGACGAACCGCGAGGACTTGATCGATCCGGCCATCCTGCGGCCGGGCCGCCTCGACGTGAAGATCAAGATCGAACGGCCCAACGCGGTGGCCGCCCGGCAGATCTTCGCTCAGTACTTGACCGACGAGATTCCGATCGCCGCCGGTTTCGACGTTGCCACGATGATCGATGAGACGGTCGCGGAGATGTATCGCGAGGACGAGGCGAATCGTTTCCTCGAAGTGACCTATCAGAACGGCGACAAGGAAATCCTGTACTACAAGGACTTTTCCTCGGGGGCGATGATCGAGAACATCGTGCGCAGGGCCAAGAAGCTGGCGATCAAGCGGTTGATCGGCGGCGGCCCCAAGGGCATCCGTACCGACGACCTCATCGCCTCGATCAAGCAGGAGTACAAGGAGCACGAAGACCTGCCCAACACGACGAATCCCGACGATTGGGCGAAGATCTCGGGCAAGAAGGGCCAGCGGATCGTGTTCATCCGCACCCTCGTCAGCGAGGGCAGGACGTCAACCGATCTCACGGGTGGCAAGGCGATCGAGCGAGTCGGTACCGGGCAGTACTTGTAGCCGTCGATACCCTGGCCGTATGGCCTCACAAACGTTTCGCGCCGGTGTCGTGTTGGTCGTGGCGCGCTCCGATGGCCAGGTAATGGTCTTCGAACGGCGAGATGTGTCCGGAGCATGGCAGTTTCCCCAGGGCGGACTCGACGTGGGCGAAGAGCCGCTCGAAGCCGCATGGCGAGAACTGGCCGAGGAGACGAGCCTGACGCCGACCGACGTCGAACTCGTGCGAGTGGGCGTCGAGTGGATCGCCTACGAGGTGCCGCCCGAACGTCGCCGTGGTATAGGCCGGGGCCAGGCGCAACGGTGGTACTACTTCCGGGCCCAAACCGACGACGTGCAGCCCACCGTTGACCAACGCGAGTTCGTCGCCTGGCAATGGCAGACCGTGGATTGGGTGCTCGGTCATGTGCCCGAGTTCCGCCAGCAGCCGTATCGCCGAGGGCTGGATGAGTTCGGCGGAACCGTGACACAGGCTGCCGTTACCATGATGCCATGAGCGTCACGTGTTCGTTGCCTTCGACCGGCCGCAGCTGCCGGCTGATCGCGAGGAGCTACGCGCGGATCGGGAAGCGTTGCGGGGTGCCGATCGCTTGGCTGAGCAACTCCGGGCGTTAGCCATCGAGCCCGGCTGAAGCCATCGGGACGCTGGTCGCTGCAGGTCACGGGGATAGGGTCGCTCGTCGTGGGAGACGACCTGTTCAGCGCGGCTGCGTCCGACCGGTTGCGGGCCCAGGCCCCGCTGGCCGCCCGTTTGCGCCCCCGAAGCCTCGACGAGGTCGTCGGCCAGGAACACCTCGTCGGGACTGGTCGGCCCTTACGCCGACTTGTGGAGCAGGACCGGCTGACATCGGCCATCTTCTGGGGTCCGCCGGGAACCGGAAAGACGACGTTGGCCGAGGTTGTTGCGCGGAGCACCCAGCGGGCATTCGAACGGCTGTCTGCGGTGACCGCCGGCGTGAAGGATGTCCGCGAGGTGATCGCCGGCGCCGAACGCCGATTGGGTGAGCACGACC
>JANNNL010000027.1:0-4849 GCA_031398525.1 Actinomycetes bacterium
GGTTGACGCGTTCTATGACGGAGTTGCCGGCGATCCGGTCCTCCTGCCGCTGTATCCCGAGCAGCCCGATCTCACCGGAGCCCGCCATCGGCTCACGCTGTTTCTCGCCCAGTATTGGGGTGGTCCCTCGACCTACAACGATGAGCGTGGCCACCCGAAGCTGCGGATGCGACACTTTCCCTTCCATATCGGTCCGCTGGAACGCGATCGCTGGCTGCACCACATGAACCACGCCATTGACTTGCTCGACCCGCCGGCCGAAGTACGCGAGGCATTCGCCGGATACTTTGCCTCCGCGGCCGAGCACCTACGCAACGACACCGGGCTACCGATCTCGTCGGCGAAGCCCGCCGGCTGACCCGCGTCTATCGTAGCGTGTAGAAGGCAACGGCTGCGGCCGCGGCGACGTTGAGCGAGTCGACGCCAGCGGCCATCGGGATGCGGACCGGCCGGGCACCTGAAGACAGCACCTGGGGGCTGAGTCCTGCTCGTTCGCTGCCCAGCACGATGGCGGCCCGGTCGTGGGAGTCGGCACGAACGTCGTCGAGCGAGGCGGCGTCTGGATCGGGAGTCAGTGCGAACACGGCGAACCCATCGGCCAACATCGCCTGAATCTCGTCGCCGACGTTGGCAACGCGGGCCGTTGGGAGTTGCAACGACGTTCCCATCGACGCCCGCACGCACCGCCGTGCATACGGATCGGCACCCTTCGCCTCGACGATCATCCCATCGATGCCCAGCGCGACCGCCGAGCGGACGATGCCGCCGAGATTGGCCGGGTTGTCGACGGCTTCGACGACGGCTACGCGCCGGGCCGTTGCCCGAATCGTTGCTGCGTCGAGCAGCGGCCGGCGGTGAAACAGGGCAATGATGTCGAGTTGGACGCCGTAGCCGGTGAGCGCGGCGCGAACCGCGGCTCCGCCAAGGAAGACCGGCACGTCGGGGTCGAGATGGTCGAGGACGGTGAATCGAGGCCGGTCGTCGGCGAGAACCGAGTCGATGCGGTAGCCGCCGGCAAGGGCCCGTTCGATGACCAGGTCACCTTCGGCCACGAACAGGCCGTCGGGTGCACTCGGATCAGGCAGGATCGGGGCCAGTTGGCGATCGCGAAGCCGATAGCGGCTGACGATCGGGTCGTCGGCCGCAGCGATCGGAATTGGTTCCCTCATGGCATCGGATTGGGTTGCGGCCCGCGGATCAGGCGGCCCGGGAGTTCGCCGCTGAACGTGTCGTCGGCGACAGTCACGACCCCCGAGCACACCGTTGCGGCATAGCCGTGGGCCCGCTGGACGAGCCGGCGAGCCCCGGCGGGGAAGTCGTATGCCATCCGCGGTGCCTCGAATTGCAGGCTTTCGAAGTCGATCACGTTGATGTCGGCCTTCATCCCGGGAGCGATCAGGCCCCGGTCGTTCAGCCCATACAACTCTGCCGCTTGGCGGGTCTGGCGGTGGACGACGTGTTCGAGCGGCAGTCGCGGGCCGCGAGTGCGGTCGCGCGCCCAGTGGGTGAGCATGAACGTGGGCGTGCCCCCATCGCAGATCGCCCCACAATGCGCTCCGGCGTCGCTCAACCCCATCCGCGTCTGCGGGTGACGATGCAGCTCATAGCTGAACGAGAGATCGCCGTAGCTGTAGTTGAAAATCGGGGTGTAAATCATGCCGTGGCCGTCGTCGGCGAGCAGGGCGTCGAGCAAGATCTCCATCGGCGGACGGCCCAGCCGGTGAGCAGTCGCCAGTACCGAGGCATCGGGGCCGGGCTCGTAGTCGATGCCGAGATCCGTTGCTGGGTACATCCGGCCGAGCCGATCGAGCACGACTCGCTGAAAGAACCCGCCATCGTCGGGACGGTCGGCGATGATCTGCTGGCGACGTGATGGCTCGTTGAGGGCGGCGACGAGCTCATGGTGTGGCAGGTGGGCGACTTCGCGCCAGACCGGGTGGAACATCAGCGGATGCATCGAGCCTTCCAGACAGGCAAGCATGCCGATCGACCGGCCGGCGGCTTGAGCGACGATTGGGATGCCGTCACGGGCCGCATCATCGAGGAGTGACAGCACATCGCGCCATATGTCGGCCCCGTCGTCGGGCTGGTTGAGATTGACGCTGACCGTTCGACCGGTTCGCTTGGCAAGTTCTCGCATCCACCCCCATTCCCGGGTCGGCAGCGCGACGTGCTCGGGGGCGTACTGAAACACGCCGTGCCCAGCGTCGCTCAGAGCATCACCGATGCCGAGAAGTTCGTCGGCCGAGGCGGTCGTCCCGGGTACCAGTTCACCACCTTTCGATCGGTGGATCGGGGTGCGCGACGTCGAGAAACCGAGCGCTCCGGCTCGCAATGCCTCGGCAACGAGCGCTCGCATCGCGGCGATGTCGTCGGGCGTGGCTGCTTCGTTGGCCGCCCCCCGGTCGCCCATGACATAGGCGCGTAACGGGCCATGAGCGATCTGCGTACCGAAGTCGAGGACGCGGGGCCGACACTCGACGGCGTCGAGGTATTCGGGGAACGTCTCCCAGGCCCAGGTGATGCCCTCGGACATCGCCGAGCCAGGAATGTCTTCGACGCCCTCCATCAGCTCGATCAGCCATTCGTGGCGGTCGTTGGCGACAGGAGCGAACCCGACGCCACAGTTTCCGGCGACGACGGTGGTCACCCCGTGCCACGACGATGGGGTCATCCACGGATCCCAGGTGACCTGGGCGTCGTAGTGGGTATGGATGTCGACGAAACCGGGGGTCACCAGCCGCCCATCAGCATCGATCTCGCGACGTCCCGATCCGAGTTCGCCGCCGACGTCGACGATTCGGTCGCCCTGCACCCCAACGTCGCCATGGACCGCTGGGCGTCCCGAACCGTCGACAACGAGACCATTGCGAATCACCAGGTCGTACACACCTGCGAGCGTAGATGCGCAACGGGCGCGCGGCGAGGCCGACATCGCATACGGTGTGTCGATGGGCCAAGGTTTGGTGGGGTGGAGAGGTCATCGATGGGGTCGAGGCCCGGCGGTTTCGATTGGCCTGGTGGCGCTCCTGGCCAGCTGCGGAGTGGTCAAGGGCCCGGAGCTGGCGGTGACGACCACATTGCCGCCGCTGCAGGTCGAACAGACGGTGTTTCCAACGGCGGTGCCGGTGCCGACGACGCTGGAAAAGCCACCGCTCGTCTATGTCTTTCCGTTTACCGGCAAGGACGTCAGCTATGGGAAGGAGCATCACGACTACCCGGCGACGGATGTGTTCGGCTGCGGTGCTGGGGTGGTCGCCCCGATCTGGGGAACGATCACCGAGACTCGCGCCGAGGACCCGTGGGATCCGGCTGTCGACAACCCGGCGACGCGCGGTGGCAAGTACGTCACCCTGGTGGGTGGCGACGACGTGCGTTACTACTTTGCCCACCTCGAATCGATTGCCGTTGCGGTCGGCGATGCCGTGAACGCTGGTGACCCGTTGGGCGTGATGGGCCAAACCGGCAACGCTCGCAACTCCGGCTGCCATACCCATTTCGGCATCTCCCGGCGCTGCCCAAACCCGGAGTGGGGGATTCGCCGGGGAGAGATCTTCCCGTGGCCGTTCCTCGACGCCTGGCGCATGGGCGATGCCCAATCGTCTCCGTCACTGGCGGTATACGCGGCGATTATTGACGTACCTGAGGCCTGTCTGTTTTCGGAGAACTCTCCCGACTCCGCCGAGGCCTGACGGGCCGTTATGCGCTGGGGCGGGTGCCAATGATCGAGGCTCGCTCCATTACTCGTACCGTCGGCCAATAGTCACTTGACGCATAGTGCTGCACCGCACGGTTGTCCCAGAAGGCGACCGAGTCCTTCTCCCAATGGAAGCGACACTGATTCTCGGGGAAGTCGGCCTGGCGGCAGAGGAATTCGAGGAGCTCGGCCGATTCGGCATCAGGCAAACCGATGATCTTGGTGACAAAGTTCCGGTTGACATAGAGGTGCCGCCGGCCGGTGGCGGGGTGGCGCGCAACTACGGGGTGCTGTACGACCGGGTATATCGCCCGGATCTCGTCGAACTTCTCGGGCGGCACCTGGCGACCGAAGCTGGGCACGAAGTCGTGCTCGGCCTGGAGATCGTCGATGCGGGCCTTCATCTGGTCGTCGAGGCCGTCGTAGGCCGCGTACATGTCGGCGAACAGCGTGTCACCGCCGACCTCGGGGACTTCCAGACCGTGGAGCACCGCGCCGATCGAGGGGGTTGCCCGCCACGTAACGTCGTGATGCCAGGCGTTCTCGTAGCCGGCAACCTCGGCCGATTTGGCGAACCGCACCAGGGACGGTTCACCGGTATTCGATGGGATGAACGGGTGGGTTTCGAGGTCGCCGAACCGGCGGGCGAAGGCCACGTGCTGCTCGGTGGTCAGCGGCTGGTTGCGGAAGAAGATCACCTTGAAGGAGTACAGGGCCGCGCGGATCTCGTCGATTACCTCGTCGGCGAGCGACATCGTGATGTCGATGTCGTGCAGCTCGGCGCCAACGGTGGCCCCCATCCGTTTGACCGTGAAGTGGGTCCACTGCAGCGAGGCCAGACGGTCGCGTTCGGCAGCCAAATGGGTGTGGGGACCGACCAGATGGGGGGAGTCGCCGATGTGGAAACGGGTCGTGCGCAGGCGCGCAGCAGGGTCGGCTGCGGCGAGCACCTTGGGGAGAGTTGCGGGCGCATCGGTGCTGGTAACGGTCACGAGCTCTCCTCGTGACCGGTCGACGGCGCGAGCGCCAGCGAGCCCGGCAACGATGGGGTTTGGGGGTGCAGCCCCCGGTTACGAATCGTCATTGCAGCCTCCTCGAACAAGTGGAATCCGAGAGTACTCTCGCTGCCCGTGGCCTCGTCGGAGCGGAGGC
>JANNNL010000045.1:0-9806 GCA_031398525.1 Actinomycetes bacterium
GTCTCCACCTGTTCAACGACACCATCCACCTCGACTGACTTCGATGAGGCGTTCCGAGGTCCGCGTCGACGGCAGGCCGTCCATCGGCCGATACGACCATCAACCGGCTTGAGTTCCAGCGACAACCGCGGTGGAAGCTGCACGTCCGTTTCGGCGAGCGAGCCGGGGAAACGGACCAGCAGCAAACGCTGGCACCGCGCCCCGGTCCGACTCAATCACTTCAGCGGCCGCGGATGGCGACGGGTTATAGAACAGTATCGGGCCGATCCCTACGCACGCCGCGGCGGAGTGCCAAGCTCCGCCGCTGGGTTCAGCGGTCACGGCTCGTAGGCGTGAGCGAGGTAGGCGGGCAGACGCTCACGCTGGCGGTAGCTGAGCGGTGGGAGCCACAACCGAACAGCGACCGTGCGGCCGGTGCGCCGGGTAATCCCGAACCGTTCCAACCGGTCAAGCGAGTCTCGGACGCGACTCACGGACTCGCCGATTCCGAACGTGCGAGCGATGTTCTCGACCGCCTACGTTGACGGGCCAGCCGTCGCGTAAAGCTCCAACGATGCGCGATGACACACGCGATGCAACCCAACGACGATGCCCACGGCAACCGGCCGATGCGCAGCACTCAAGGGTGTCCAGCCCGGAACCTGCGGACTGGCTCAACTCGCTCGCAGATGAATATCGGTCGGGGTTCGTCGTTTGGCGGCCCCGACCTCGATCCACAGGAGCTGGGCGATACTGATACGATGGACGTGTCTGATGCAGCGAGCGGTTCGCTGGGCGGTTGGTGACGAGTTGAACCTGTGGCTTCGCTGGATCGTCGTAGCTCTTTGCCTGACGGTGGTGACGTGGGCGATATTGATCGTTTTGGCCAAACGTTTACCGGCCGGATTACTGCGGGATCTTGCGGGCTTTCTGCCTGCATGCGCAAAGACGATGCGCCGTCTCAGACGCCACCCGTCGGTGCCGCGCCGCGTCAGGTGGGCGGTCGTCTTCGCGCTCGCCTGGGTGCTGTCACCCATCGATCTCATCCCGGAGTTCCTGCCCGTGATCGGGCCACTCGATGATGTGGTTGTCGTGGCGTTGGTGCTTCGCTTCGCCGCGCGACGGATCCCTGCAGCCGTGCTGTTCAACGCATGGCCGGTGGACCACCGGCTGCTCGCTCGGCTGATCGGCACACCCGTGCCGGAGCCCGGATAGAGTTGAGTCAAGCTCCCATCGATTCTTACTCACTCGTCGCCCAGTCGACAGCGGAGCGGGCTCGAAGCGGCGGAGCATCGCCCGCTTCGGACTGACAGCTCCGTTCAGGCGGTGGCGGTGCCGATGATCTGATGACGGGCGTACATGCCGCTGCGCCCGGTGTCGACCTCGACGATGTCGATCTGTGAGAAGCCGGCGTTGGCGAGCACGGCTGCGGTATTGCGGTCGACTTCGCACCCGTTGAACGCCCAGCGGTGCGGGCGTTTCACGATGGCTTGGACCCGGCGGGTCATCGACCCGGCCGGCGCGGCGACGTGTTCGAGGAAGAAGAACGTGCCACCTGGTTTGAGCACCCGCTTCACTTCGGCGACCACCTGGCGTGGATCGTCAACCCCGCACAACACGAGGGTGGCGACAACCGCGTCGGCGATGCGATCGGCAACATCGATTTGTTCGCCACGGAGCGTTCGGATCTCCATGTCGATCGAGTACTTCTCGGCCTGGCCGCGCAGACGGTCGTGCATGTGCGGGTTCGGTTCGATGGCGATGAGATGGATACCCGACGGGTAGTAACGCATGTTCGCGCCGGTGCCCGCGCCGACCTCGACGACCGTCCCGGTAAATCCGCCGAGCACTGTGGCTTTGCGTTCGCCGTGTTGCTGATGCACTCGAGCGGCCGAAGCGTCGAGCACTCGCGCCTCGAATCCAGATCGACGACGGGCCTTCGAGAAGTTCAACGGCTTGCGTGTCACAACGTTCATTGTGACATCCCAACTTGCCGGCTGACCGACTGGCTATGCGGGTGCCCTCAACGGATCGAGGGACGCCCGAACCAGAAGGCAGCCGCTCGGCCTTGCCCTCGTACACCACGCCATGGGACACACCTGTCGGGGTTGGGTGCGCGACGATGCTTCGATGGTTGATCGCCCGATTCGTTTCGACGCCACGTTGGTGGCCGGGGCGAAGGCCCGTGTGTATGTGCCAGTGCCCTTCAGCCCTGACGACGTGTGGGGCGCCAAGGTCGAGCATCGAGTCGCTGGCACCGTGAACGGTATGGGTGTTCGAGCGAGCGTCGAGCGGTTGGGCGACGGGATCGCCATCGTGCTCGGACCAGCATGGCGGCGCGACTGCGGACTTGGCCCCGGCGACGTCGTCGCGGTGGTCCTCGATGCGGAAGGCCCACAACGTAACGATCTTGCTCCGGATGTTGCGGCGGCGTTGACCGCTTCTCCCAGCGCCGGAGCGTTCTTTGATGGGATGGCGCAGTTCTATCGCAACGCGTATCTGCGGTGGATCGACGCGACGAAACGCCGCCCTGAGGTGCGTGCGGAGCGAATCGCTGAGGTCGTCGTGCTCCTCAACGATGGCATCAAGCAACGCCCGGAAGCGCCGCACGACTGACCGCTTCGCCATGCGGAAAGTTGCATTTGGTTGGCGGCGATGTCACCCAATTCGGGTTCGGAAACGTCTGTACCAACGACGTGATCTACTTGGATCTCGATCACCGTCAGTGGAGAGGTGGAGCAACGAATGGACCGGCATCGGACAACCCGGATCTCGCTCGGCTTGATCGCCGTGTTCATGTCGCCTGTCGCCGTTCAGGCAACCTTGGCACCGCGATCATTCTTCGACGACTTCCCGCTGGGCAGGAACTGGATCTCCGGCACCGGCGACCTGTACAACGAACACCTGATCCGCGATGTCGGCGGGTTGTTCATTGCGCTGATCATCGTGACCGCATGGACCCTGTGGCGTCGACACCCGACAGCACCGATCGCCACCGCCTGGCTGATTCAAGGTGTGCTGCACGCCGGGTTCCACCTCGGCCACCTCGACGGCTACGAAACGATCGACAAACTCGGACTCATCGCCTCACTCGCGGCCATTCCTGTTTTGGCGACCGTCGCGCTGTGGGCCGGACGCACACCGCACGCTGAGAACATCGTGCCATGACCGAAGTCAAGGCCCCACCTGCGCTCGATCCGACTCGACGGATCGCTGAAACGATCCGCGTGATCGTCGTGACCGGCATCCTCTACGGTGTCGTTGTTGCCGGTATCGGGAGTCGCCTCGCGATGCTGCTCCTGCGGGTCACCTCGTCGGATCGGGTGGTCGGCATCCAGAGCGACGACGATTTCACGATCGGCCGGTTCACCCTCGCCGGGACCTACAACCTGCTGCTCCTCGGCGCAGGGTTCGGGATCCTCGGAGCCGGCGTCTACCGGCTCGTCGCCCCCCGGTTGATCGGGCCGGTCTGGTTTCGGCGGATCACCGTTGGCCTCGCCGCCGGTGCGGTCGTCGGGTCGATGCTCGTCCACGCCGACGGGATCGACTTCACCCAACTCACCCCGAAATGGCTGGCGATCGGCCTGTTCGTCGCCCTCCCCGCCGTCTTCGGCACATTCATCGGACCCGCCTACGACGCGGTGAACGCACCCGACTCGTGGACCGCGACCGGACGGCGACGATGGCTCATCCCCGTGATTGCCGTCGCCTGTTTCCCGCCCACCATTATCCCGGTCCTCATGATCGCGGCCGTCGTCGCGCTGTTCACCGGTATCGGCGAGGTCATCGACGTCCGCAGGCTGCGAGCCACCACGGCCGCCACGCTGATCATCCGCGGTGTCTGGCTGCTCATCGCCGTCGCCGGCCTCAACGCACTGATCAACGACATCGCCGACCTGACCTGAGGAGCGCGGACCGTGACACGATTCGCCCGACGCTGGTGGCCGATACCGGCCATGCTCGCTGCGACCGTCGCCATCCAGAACATCTGGTTCGGTCGCTACGAGGCGACCGGTCACGCCGCCGGGCACCTCGCCAGCGCCAGCGCAATCTTCGCGATCACGTTCGTTCTCGCCGTGCTCGTGTGGGCATCACCGCCACAACTTCGCCGGTCCCCCGGACTATGGGTGTTGGCTGGTGGCGTCGCGATCGCTGCGGTGGTCCCGACGATAGGGAATTTGCGAGTCGTCAACGCGGTCGGCACCGACGACTGGACCGACGACCAAGCAAGCGCTTTCGGACAGGCCCGCCCAGGGTTCGAGTCCGGTCACGACCTCGCTGAGCGGGGCATGTGGATCGTGGTCGGCTGCGCGGTCGTGCTCGCCGGTTGGCTGTGGGCGACCCACGCCGTGCGCACAGGAGTCGGGATTGGCGCGATCGTCGTCAGCGTGATCTTCCCGCCATGGATCTTCCCCGGAGCCGGCATCATCGTGCTCACCATCGCGACCGTCATCAAACGCGCCACACGGCTGCGCCAACCCGAACTCAACGGAACCAGACCCGGTCGTCAAACGGTACGACATGGAGCCGCCGCTCATCGAATGGGATACCACCCTGACACTGCTCGGCTCAACGTGCCAATCAGCGGGGCCGAATCGATCGCTGCCGACGATCGCTCACAGCGGCCCCCAGCTCGGCCCAAAGTCGACGGTCCGTAGCTCACAATCAACTGGGACAGCCGTCGCCTGTCCCAGCCCTGTCCCAATTACTACGGCTACTGGCGGTAAATCACGGTCACTGGCGGTAAATCCGCCCGCTCGCCTCAGGGCCGTCTAGCAGGTATAATCCCTGCTTGACGGCCGTGAAACACGGCGCCCCGGCAGGGATCGAACCTGCGACCTGCGGTTTAGGAATCGGCCCATCATCGTCCGTCGAGTGCGCCGGCGTCCGTCGAGAACGCTGCCGTCAGGGCTTTCGCGGCCGAACAGTCCGCCGAGTGCGCTGCCGTCCATCTGGTGTCGTGGAGTTGTTGGACAAAAGTTGGGACAACTCGGGGCCGACCGATCGGGCTGAGAGGCTGCCGACGAGCGCGCGAGTCGTGGCCCGAGGCGACGGTGAACTGGGGTTTGGTGACCCCACGTCGTGCCGCTCAAGCGTCTGGGCGATCGACGGCCGTCAACGGACCAAGGCGTTTCGCACTCGATCTGAAGCCGACCGCTACCGCTCGCTGTTGCTGGCATCGGTGCGCAACGGCGAGCAGTTCGACGACACGACGGGCGAGCCGACGTCATGGGCGCCGTCGCTACCGGACACGAACGTGTGCACCTGGGTGCGGCGATGGCTGAAGTCGGAGTGGATGGAATGGCAACCACGAACATGGGCGTCAGCCGTCGAAAGCCTCGCCAAGTTTGTGATCATCGCCGTCGACGGTGCGGCCGGACGTCACGAAACGGAGTTGCGTCGATACCTCAAGACCGCGTTGCGGCCGGACGTCAAAGTGCGTGACGCCCGGTGGGAGGCATGGCTTGAGGAGCATTCGGTCGGGCTTCGCTCACTGAACCGTACAGCGATTGCCGACATCGACCGCAAACTCGGTTTGCGCCTCGACGGCACGGCTCTCGCTGCGACGACCGCCAACCGTACGAGGATTGTTTGCCGCGCCTGTGTCAGCGCTGCAGTCTTTGCGGGAGCGATCACCGGTGATCCGTGGCCGGCGCGCTCGCTCACTCGATCCCGGCGCAAAGTCGCCCGCCGTCGACGTTCGGTCGATCCTCGGCGACTGCCTGATCCGGTGACGATGGCGCGAGCGATCGAAGCGTTGCGTTCGCATCAACCAGGCAGCGACAGCTACCGGGTGATGACCGCCGTCGCCTACTACGCCGGCTTGCGACCGTCGGAAGTTGTCATGTTGCGCGTCGGGGCCTTGGAGTTGCCGTCGACCGGTTGGGGCAAGCTTCACGTCGTCGAGGCAGACATTTCTTTTGACGAACCTGGTGAACCGAAGACCGGCCCGAGAGTCGTGCCGATCCCTCCGGTGCTTGTTGAGACGTTGGACAAGTGGATCGCCGATCACGGCTTCGTCGACGACAATCAGTTGCTGTTCCGGACACGATCCGGTTCACGCCCGAATCAATCGAACTGGAGCCGAGCGTGGCACCGGGCGCTCGCTGCGATCGGCCATCCACCACTGCGCGTTTACGATTGCCGACATGCCGCCGCGACCACCTGGTTGCGCAGCGGACTTCCGCTCGGCGAGACAGCCCGGCGCCTCGGTCACAGCGTCGAAACGCTCGTCGCCAACTATGTGGGCGCGTTGAACGACGAGGAGTCCGTCGGCAACACCAAGGTCGAGCGTTTCCTCGACGGGATGTCGGACCGATGAACAGCGATCCGGCTCTCATGAAGACGCCCCGGCATCAGCCAGCCTCGACGGTGGTCTGTCTAGCCTGGCAGCTGTGTCAATGAATGATGAACCCACCGACAGCAGTTCCGATCGTGAGCCGGGCGGCGGACTATCGATGGTCGGCTATGACGAACTACTCAGCGAAGTTGTCGACGCGATTTCCAACTCCCGAGCCGAACTCGTCTCCCGCACGAACAGCCTGGCCGTCGAGCTGTTCTGGCAGGTTGGTCGATCGATTCTCGCGAGGCAGGAGAATGTCGGTTACGGCGGAGCGGTCGTCGAGCAACTGGCGGTGGACTTGTCAGTCCGCTTCCCAGGCCAGCGAGCGTGGGCGCCCCGAAACCTCTGGTACATGCGAAGATTCGCCAGCGCTTGGAGTCCCTCGGAGATTCTGCACTCGCGAGTGCAGAATCTCTCATGGACCCACCATCGGACACTTCTGGAGGGCGTCGACGACCATCAAGCCCGAGCCTGGTACGCCGAAACGGCGCACAAGCATCGGTGGTCCGTGCGCCTGCTCGCTGCGCAGATACGCGATCAGCTCTACGAGCGGAGGGGGCAAGCACCGTCGAACCTTCGAGGCAACAGTCCCGGACCTTCGCGGTGAGGAGCTGGACCAATTGGCGACCGACCCGTACCGGCTCGATTTTCTATTGCTCGATGAGGCGGCTTCTGAGCGACAGGTCGAGTTGGCGATCGTCGAGCGGATCAGCGAGTTCCTCACGCACCTCGGCCGCGGTTTCGCCTACATGGGGCGGCAGTTCCGCCTCACCGTCGGCCAGACCGACTTCTTTCTCGATCTCCTCTTCTACAACACCCACCTCCATGCACACTGTGTCTTTGAGCTCAAAACTGACGGGTTCACGCCGGCACACGCTGGCCAGCTCGCGTTCTACGTCACGGCTATCGAACGCCAACTCCGAACAGAACGCGACAACCCGACGATCGGTGTCCTACTCGTGCCGGACAAGGACAACGTGGTCGTCGAATACACGCTGGCGTCGATGACGTCTCCGATGACCGTGGCGACGTACACCCACAATCAGCTGCCCGAAGCGCTCAAACGCGAGCTTCCCGCAGGCGCCGAACTAGCGAAGCTCCTCGGCGACAATCCCCGCAAGTAGCGGCACGCTCCTTTGTCGCCTACCTCACGTTGATCGGCGACACCTGGACCACCCGCGAAACAGATCGCCAGCATCGGCAACGCGGCGATCATCGGCGCGATCGAATTCCTCGCCGTCGGGCTCCTCACCCCCACGACGCCCAAACCCACGCAGCCACAACCGTGCGATCTGAACGCATCACGCACCTCAGCGTTCGGTCCGCGCCTCGTAACCCACACACGAGGTCGCCGACGATAGACGGGTGCAGAGGTCAGCATCGTGAACCCTCAACGATCAGCGACGAACAACGGCTTAGGAAGGTCGCCGACTTCGAGATTCCGTTGCGGCACGAGATCCTCGCCAAGCGCCAACTGCCGAACCTCGTGGACGATCGCAACGGCCGTTGAATACATCGTCCGAAGCAGTGGCTGTAAACACAGAGGCCCGCCTTGCGGCGGGCCCCGGGCCTACCCGACGAAGCAGGTAGGTGGATATGAGCAGTGTACCGCACGAGTCAAGCACCAGACCTCGGCAACGGGAACGACCGCCCACACCCAGACTTCTTGAGCACGGCATTGCAACGCTAAGGCACAGCACGACTGTCGCTGCCTCGGGATGCGGCTGTTCTCGTCGGGTCGATCGACAAGCCGGAGTCAGCCAACGTCGAAGGCGTTGTCCCGCCCGTTCGACTGTCGCGAAAAACGCGCGCGATCGGACCCCGATGACCATCTCGAACAATGCCCGCGCTCTGATCGAGAAGCGCCTGCACGCCCACCGGATCGAGCACTGGCCCGCGCTGACCGAGTTGAGCATTCGGCATCGCGGCGACTTCAACTAGGTCACTGTGCCCGACGAAGTTGCTCGATGGCGCGCAGGCGGAGCAGCAAACTTTTGCGGTCACGGCGCAGAATGGACTGATGATTGAATGGTTTGCGCCTGCCCTCGGCATACCCGAGGTCCTCGAGAGCGGCGTGGCGGATGGTTCCGCTGGGCGATGCCTGGTGTGGCGGCTGTCGTCAACGATGCGCTCGATCAGTTCGTCGATCGTTGGCGGTGGTCTCGACCGTGTTGGCTGGGTTATCAACCTGACCGTGGATTCCGATTATGGCCGGATGGATCCGACCGCCCATCGTGTTGAGGTTGCCGGGAAAGTCGGGCTTCGCGGGCCTGGGCTGGGGATGATGACAGCCGTCGATGTTTCCAGCTGGGTGGGAGCGACAGACGACGGAGCCGTCGTGCACGCGACTGTTGGCGTCCGGCGACCGGTGTGGGCGGCCGACCGGTTGAGAAATTTGGCGCCGTCTCCGGAAGCGGTCGGCACGATCAATCTGGTCGCAGCGCTTCCGGCTCGGCTGACGGACGCGGCTTTGGTGAATGCGGTAGCCACGATCACCGAGGCAAAGGTCCAGGCACTTCTCGACCACCGTGTTCCGGGAACAGGAACCGCCAGCGACGCCGTCTGTGTGCTCTGCCCACCCGACGGTCGCGAGGATCCGTTCGGCGGGCCACGATCGTTGTGGGGCGGCCGACTCGCCCAAGCCGCCTACGACGCGGTCACCGCCGGGCTCCTTCGCCAACGCGCAAGCGACCATTGATGAACACATTCCGATCGGCACACCTCCCACCGGCGGGTCCTCACGGCGGGGACGCAGCAGCAGTCGCGGACGCACTGGGGCTCGCGCCTGAATCGATGATCGATCTCTCCGCGAGTATGAACCCGTTCGCCCCGAATGTCGGCTCTCTCATCGCGTCTGCGTTGCGCCGCGACCCCGGGCTGGTCGGCCGCTACCCCAATCCGGCGGCAGCGACCGAAGCGTTCGCAGCGGTGCTTGGTGTCGATCCTGATTTGGTCGTGTTGACCAACGGCGGTGCAGGCGATCGCCCTGATCGCCACCGAAGTAACCGTGGCAAGCATCGTCGAACCCGAATTCTCGCTCTACCGAAGGCATCTCACCTGCGTCGATCCAACCGCGCCGCGCTGGCGGTCAAACCCATCGAACCCACTCGGCGAATTGGCCGACGACGACGATGCTGCCGCGGTGTGGGACGAGGCTTTCTACCCGATTGCGACCGGCACCTGGACCCGAGGGGACAGCCAGGCATGGCGAATCGGGTCGCTCACGAAGCTCTGGAACTGTCCTGGGCTACGAATCGGCTATCTGATCGCACCCGACCCCGACGCGGCCCGACGGATCCGCCGTCACCAACCCCAATGGGCCGTCAACGCCCTCGCCCTTGCCATCCTCAACGAATTGCTCGCCGTCACCGACCTCCCCGGATGGCACACGGCGATCACCAGCCTGCGACACAGTTTCACCGACACACTGACCGACCTCGGCTACGAGGTCCGACCGACGACCGTCAACTGGGTACTCATCGAA
>JANNNL010000061.1:0-11928 GCA_031398525.1 Actinomycetes bacterium
ATCGAGCTAGCCAATTACCTGCTCCAGATCGAACCCGACAAATACTTACACTGTACAACGGTAGAAGTGGGTGCCTTGGGGGTAAAGAAAAACCCCTGCTGAGCAGAGGTTTTGTGGTGGGCGAGGGGGGACTTGAACCCCCACATCCTTACGAATACTGGCACCTGAAGCCAGCGCGTCTGCCATTCCGCCACTCGCCCGAGTGAACGCCCACACGCTAGCGCACCGCGGCGGCGAGCCCAACACGAGTTGTTGGGATGGCGCCACGGGTAGCGGCAAGGGCAGGATGCGCGGCCGCGGGGCTATGCCGCGGCGGTGGGGACCCAGGTGCCGTGGGCTCCGTACGGCACACGTCGGGGCATGTGGACGACCGCGACCGGGGGAGCGGAGAAGTTTTGGGCGTCCAGGATGATCAGGCGGGACTCGTCGGAGACCGTGTCGTGGATGAGGTTGAGCACCCAGCCTTCGTCCTCCCCGGCATCAGCGGAGGCGGGCACGAACACGGGCTCGGCGCCGCGCACACCCTCGCCCAATTGGTGCTCCCAACACTCGCCTGAGCCAAGGTCGTACTTCCACAGCTGCGACCCATACACGGGCTCCTCGCGGTTGCCTTCGCCGCCGAGCGACATCAGATAACCGAACTGAGCGTCCAGGCCGATCATCCGGTCGTCGACGCGCCCGAAATCCCCGGGCCGATCGTCAATCGACTGCTCCGCGACGGTCCCCGCGGTCAGGTCGATGGTCCAACGCCACAGCCTTCCGACCTCGGCGTAGTCGTCGTTGCTGGTCCCGAACGCCTCGCGCTGGCGCGACACGTGCAGCACGATTTTGTCGCCATCTTCATGCGCGTTGACCGGGTGGAACACGTAGCACGGCTCGATCTCGAACCAGCGCACGTCGGCGTTTGTGCCGTTGCGGGGCATCACTCCCAACCGCGCCCCGGCGTCGCGGTTGAACTTGAACGGTAGGCCGCTCCCGAGCAGCCCGAGGTCGAAACAGACCGGCAGATCCATGAAGATCACGTAATTCCGAGTCACGTTGAAGTCGTGCATCATCACCATGTTCGGCGTGTCGATGCCCTCGATCTGCTGCACCACGCCATCGGCGTTGACCCGGATGTACTTCAGGTACTGCGGCCCCGCGTTGAGATAGCTGAACGCCAGCAACTCCCCGGTCACCGGACAGATTTTCGGGTGCGCGGTCATCGCGCAGGTCAGCGCACCGTTGAAGTTCTGCACCCCGACGGTGTTCAACTCGGCATCGACCTGCCATGGCCAGTGCCCTTCCTCGAGGCAGAGGATCTTGCCGTTGTGGACGTGCACCGCGGTGTTGCCCGTCCCCCGAGTCATGTCGCCCATTGCCGACATCGGGTCGTCGAGCGGATCCTCGATGTTCGGCGTCTGGATGAACCGGTTGCGGTACCACTCGGCCTTTCCGCCGGCCAGGCGCACACCGTGAACCATCCCATCGCCGAAGAACCAGTGCGCCGACGACCCCGTTGCCGGGTTCGGCCCGGTGCGGATGTACACCCCATCAATCTCGGGCGGAATCGCCCCGTCAACCCGCAGATCGGTATCGGTGCGCTCGTCGAGGACCGGCGCCCAGTTGTCTCGTAGGTGCCACTTCAGCGGAGTCTCGGTCGCGGTCATCAGGCACGATAACTCTGCGGCCGAAGAGCCGCCGAGGTAGAGAAACTCGGCGGCCAAGCACCGCAGAACCCGCTACTTGTGCATCGCACCCTTGAGGATCAGTTCGTTCAACCGTCGCGGCGACTCGCTGAGCCAGAACACCGCCGAGAGCCGGCGCGGGGTGCGGACGTGGCGGCGATTCGCGGTGACCGCGGCGACGGTCCGCTTGGCGATGTAGTCGGGGGACCGTTTCGGGATGAGCTGCAGCACTCGATATCGCTTGAGCACGTCATCCAAGTGACCCTCGCCTTCCAACCGGTCCCACATCGAGGTGTCCACCGGGCCCGGAGCAACCAGCGTGGTGCCGATCGCCGTCCCCCGCAGTTCCAACCGCACCGCCGCGACAAAGTTGTTCAGGCCCGCCTTGGTCGCGCAGTAGACGCTCATCGCCGGGAACGGGGCGCTCCCCGCCAACGATGACGTGAACACGATGTGGCCCGCCCCACGTGACTTCATCCCCGCCAGAACGTGGCGGGTGAGCACCATCGGGGCCTCCAGGTTCAGCCGGGTCACGGCCCGGATGCTGGCGTCGGTCTCCATATCCAACGGCGCGATCGACTCGATCCCGGCGTTGTTGACAAGCACATCGATCGGCCCGAACTCCGCTTCCACCCGGGGAACCAAGGCGGTGACGGCGGCGGCATCGGTGAGGTCGACGGCGAACGCCTTTCCGCCGATCGAGGCGGCCAGCGATGACAAAGCGGCCTCGGAACGAGCCGCAACTGCGACCTGAGCTCCGGCGGCGGCCATCTGGCGGGCAATTGACTCGCCAATGCCTCGCGACGCCCCGGTGACGAGGACTTTTGCTCCCCTGAGTTCCATCGCCGCAGCGTAGACCACAAAAACCGGCGCCGAACGGTACGCGCACCTCAGGGTGAACCCGCCACTAGCCTGGGCTTCGCTGTGGGACTGCAATCATTTGAGCATGGCGTAGAGCGTATGGTCGAGGGTGTGTTCTCCCGCGCCTTCAAGGCCAGCGTCAAACCCATCGAACTCGGGCGCCGTCTTGTCCGTGAAATGGACGAACATCGGTCGGTCGACGTCAAGGGTCGGCGCATCGTGCCGAATCAGTTCACCTTCTGGCTCAGCGCCAACGATCACGCCGCATTCGCCGACATCGACGAGGCCCTCGTTTCGGAATTAGCCGAAGCGGCCCGCGAGTACGCCCGCGACGAGAGCTACCACTTCATGGGCCCGGTCCGCGTCGAACTCGCCGTCGACAACAAGCTCAAGGCCGGCCGATTCGGCGTCACAAGCGCAATGAAGGAAGTCGGTGGTGGGGCGGGCGCCGGTTCGCTCGTGCTCCCCTCCGGCGAACGCATCGCCCTCAAGGACGCCGTCATCACCCTCGGCCGTATGCCCGACTGCTCAGTGATGCTCAACGACCCCAACGTCAGCCGCCGTCACTCCGAAGTCCGCCCGCAGGGCACCGGCTACATCGCCGTCGACCTCGGCTCGACCAACGGCACCAAGGTCAACGGCGTGCGAATCGACGGAGAACGCGTCCTCCAAGACGGCGACATCGTCAGCCTGGGCACCACCCACATCCGCTTCGAGGCATCTTGACGTTGGTGGTTCGGTCGTGAGTGATCAGCTGTTGGGGGCGTTGAAGGTCTGCCTGCTGGTCCTGCTCTACCTCTTCTTCGCTCGCGTGCTGTGGGCCGTGTGGAGCGAGGTGCGCGCCGCAAAAGTCCAGGCCACCGACTCGCGTTCGGCCGTTCCAACCTACGCGCCTCCCGTTGGGTCGACGATCAACCCGGGCAACGAAGGCACACGGCCGACCGGCCGACCCGCCAAGGCCCGCGAGAAGCGCGCGGTGCGCCCCGTTCGCGGCACCGTCACCCGGCTGATGATCATCGAACCACGCTCGATGAAGGGCGTCACCTACCCGCTGGGCGACGAGATCACCCTCGGACGAGCCGACGGTTGCACGATCTCGCTCGTCGACGACGCCTTTCTCTCGGGTCTCCACGCCCGCGTCTATCGCCAGGGCACCGACGCGTTCGTCGAAGACCTCGGTTCGACCAACGGCAGTTTCCTCAACGGCACTCGCCTCACGATTGCCGCGGCCCTCTCGAAGGGTGACCGGTTGCAGATCGGCAACACCGTGTTGGAGGCCGAGTGATGGCCCGCTTCGTCTGGGGCGCGGCCACCGACGTCGGTCGACTACGCACGGCCAACGAGGACGCCTTTTGCGCCGATGACCGACTGTTCGTCGTCGCCGACGGAATGGGTGGCCACCTCGCCGGTGAAGTCGCCGCGGCAATGGCCGTCGACGCATTGCGCGACCGGATGAGTGGCGCGGTCACCGGTGACATCGATGCCCTGATCGGTGCCGTCGATACCGCCAACCGGCAGATCTTCCAGGCGTCGCACACCCGCGTCGACCAGCACGGCATGGGCACCACGCTCACCGCGATCGCCCCCGTCCGCGTTGATGGCGAAGCGCAATTGGGTCTGGTCAACGTCGGTGATTCGCGGGCCTACGCCGTGCGCCGGGGCCGCCTGACCCAGCTCAGCATCGACCACTCGTACGTACAGGAACTGATCGCCTCGGGCCAGATCACGGCGATGGAAGCCCGCGCCCACCCGCATCGCAACATCGTCACCCGCGCCCTCGGCATCGAGCCCGTGGTCCGCATCGACGCCTGGACGATGCCGATCGTCGCCGGCGACCGGTTCATCCTCTGCTCCGACGGCCTGGTCGACGAGGTGCTCGACACCGTCATCGGTGAGCTTGCTGCCGACATCCTCGACCCGCAGGAGGCCGCCGATCGGCTGGTGGCGGCCGCCAATCGCAACGGTGGGCGCGACAACATCACCGTTGTGGTCATCGATGTCATCGAAGGGGCCGACACGCAGGAGTTGACGCTCGACCTTGAGCCGCATCGATCGGGAGAGATGCACGCCGAGAGTCGCTGGGCCGACGACCGTTCGGGCGATGTCACCCCGTCGGGCGTGGTCGGCGCGGGTGCCGCGGCCCTGCGGATAGTTCCGGCGGATCCGGCCGACGCCATCGATGCCGTCGCCGGTGTCGATCTGGGCCCCGAAGGCGACGACATCACCCGGGCCTTCGGTCGGCCGACCGATGCCCGCCGCGCGGGTGCGGCAGCCCCCGACTCGGCGGACTTTGCCCCGCCGAGTGCCCACGAACTGGTCTCTGATGCCGATGTCGACGCCTTTGCCGACGACCCAATTGACGACCCGACCGACGGTCGCCGTCGGACACCAGGAAGCAGGCGACCGTTCACGCTCGGCTCCATTGCCTTCCTCACCGCCGTCGCCGCCGTATTCGTCGTGGGATTCGTGATGATTGCCGCGTACGCGCGCTCGGGCTACTTCGTCGACTACCGCGGGGATGAGATCGTCGTCTACAAGGGTCGGCCGGGTGGCGTGCTGTGGTTCGACCCGACCGTCGCCGCGATTGCCCCGCAGAAGAAGTCGGAACTGCCGCCGGGCGATGCCGAGGGCCTTGCCAATCAACCCGAGTTCGACTCGGTCGATCTGGCGATCAGTTACATCGAGACGCACTCGACCACCGCTCCCGGCATCTCGGTCGTCACGAGCGTCCCGGCGAGCACAACGCCC
The DNA here is from genome assembly GCA_031398525.1 of Actinomycetes bacterium. Taxonomy (GTDB): domain Bacteria; phylum Actinomycetota; class Acidimicrobiia; order Acidimicrobiales; family Ilumatobacteraceae; genus JANMJD01. The sequence continues at coordinate 5,277 of JANNNL010000061.1, forward strand.
GTACCGACGATTGGCAGCATCGATGGCGGGGCAACGACTGACACGACCATCGCGCCCACTGCTCCAGCCCTGCCTTCGGTGGACACGGCGACGGCCACGACGATTGCGATAGTCACGGGGTCGAGTAGCCCGTGAGTCGTGTATCGGCCCTGGCCGCCTCCCGACGAAACACCGAGCTCGGCTTGGTGGTGTTCGCCGGGGTGATCACGGCCTGTGGCTACACGTTGTCATCGCTCGGACGCGACGCCAACATCCCCCTCAACCTCGGCCCGTTCCTCGGCGCGGTACTTGGGCTGCTCATCGCCGCCCACATCGCCACCCGTCGCCTGGCCAAAGGCGCCGACTCGGTGCTGCTCCCGCTCGCTGCCCTGCTCAACGGCATCGGTTTCACCGTGCTCGCCCGGCTCGACGCCAAGCGCCTGGCCGGCCTGCAGGCGACCTGGACATTGGTCGGTGTTGCCGCCTACATCGCCGTGTTGATCTTCGTACGCCGTTCGAACGACCTGCGTAACTACCAGTGGACGTTCCTGATCGCCGGCGTCGCCCTGTTGCTGCTGCCGTTCGTGCCCGGAATCGGGCGCACCTTCGGGACTGGGGCGCGGATCTGGGTGCGCATCGGCCCGATCGGATTCCAGCCCGGTGAGATCGCCAAAGTCTGTCTTGCCCTGTTCTTCGCCGGCTATCTCACCGAGCACCGAGAGCTCATTGCCGCGGGCACGTGGCGGGTCGGCCCGTTCAACCTGCCAGAGCCGCGCCACCTGTTCCCCCTCGTCGCCGCCTGGGGCGTCAGCGTGCTGGTGATGGTCGGCCAGCGCGACCTTGGCTCGTCGTTGCTGTTCTTCGCCCTGTTCCTCGTGCTGCTGTGGGTGGCGACCGAGCGGGCGAGTTTCCTGGCGATCGGCACGTTGCTGTTCGCCGGTGGCGCGTATGTGGCCTGGAACGCGTTCAGTCACGTGCAGGACCGCGTCGACATCTGGCTCGACCCGTGGAGCCGCTATGCCGCGCCGAGCGACGGCAAGGGCTACCAGATCGTCCAGGCGATGTTTGCGTTCGGCAACGGAGGCATCGCCGGCACCGGTCTAGGGCTCGGCACGCCGAACAAGATCCCCGAGGCGAAGAACGACTTCATCTTCGCCGCGATCGGCGAGGAACTGGGACTTTTCGGGGCGACCGCGGTGCTGCTCGCCTTCATCCTGATGATCGGAGCCGGGTTGCGGTGCGCCCTGCGCGCCGACCGTCCGTTCGAAAAACTGCTGGCCACGGGCCTGACCACGATCATTGGCGTGCAGGCGTTCATCATCATTGCCGGGGTCATCCGGGTGTTGCCGTTGACCGGGGTGACGTTGCCGTTCGTCAGCTACGGCGGGTCGTCGCTGGTCGCCAACTACGTGCTGCTCGGCCTGCTGATGCGGATCAGTGACTCCGGCGCGCGCCGACTCGGTGAGGTGCCCGACGAACTCGATCCGTCCGAGAAGCGCGCCTTGAAAAAGTTCGCCAAAGCCTCGAAGAAGGCCGGCAAAGACGCAACGGTGATCGCATGAACTCGCGGATCAGGCGGCTGGCCGTCGGGCTCTTGGTCGCCTATCTGATTTTGTTTGTGCAGCTCAACGTGTTGCAGGTGTCGAAATCGACCGAGCTGAACGCGGATGTTCGCAACAGCCGGCAGACCACGCGGGCGTTCAACCGTAACCGCGGGCCGATCCTGAGCGCCGATGGGGTGGCTGTCGCCGAGACGTTGCCGTCGACCGACGAGCGGTTCAAGTTCCAGCGGAACTATCCGACCGGCGGACTATTCGCCAACATCACCGGCTACTGGTCGTATGCCTTTGGGGCGACCCAGGTCGAGAAGGTCCACGACAAGGTGCTGTCGGGCAGCACAACCGACCAGAACGTCAACGCGCTCCCCAACCTGTTCGACCGCAACCTCGACACGTCGGGCGCGGTGGCCCTGACGGTGCGTGCCGATCTGCAACTGGTCGCCCGCGACCTGCTCGCCGGTCGGGAGGGCTCGGTGGTGATGATCGACCCGCGGACGGGCGCGGTGGTGGCGATGTACAGCGAGCCGACCTTCGACCCGAACCAGGTCGCCGTGCACACGACGGCCGACGCCGAGAAGGCCCTGACGTTCCTCAACGCCGCCCCGGGCAAGCCGTTGCTGGCCAACGCCTACCAGGAGCGCTACATGCCGGGATCGACGTTCAAAGTGGTTACCACCACCGCCGCGCTCGAAACGGGCGGGCTCACTCTCGACCGGGTGTTCGAGCCCGAGAATGCCTACGTTCCGCCCCAAACCACCGATCCGATCGAGAACTACGGCGGATCAACCTGCGGCGGCGACTTTGCGACCGTCTTCGCCAAGAGCTGCAATACGCCCTTCGCCCGTCTCGCCGTCGAGTTGGGGGCTGAGCAGATGGTGCTCGCCGCCGAACGGTTCGGGCTCAACGAGGCCCCGCCGATCGATCTACCCCGGCCCGCCGCCAGCAACTTCGGCAAGGTCGAGGAGTTCAAGGACAACATCCCGCTGCTCGCCATCCGGGGGTTCGGGCAGAACGAGGACGCCGTCACTCCATTGCAAATGGCGATGATCGCCGGCAGCGTTGCCAACGGCGGCAACATGATGTCGCCCTACGTCGTGGCCGAAACCCGCGATCACGACGGAAGGGCGTTGTCGAGGGCCGAGCCAAAGGTGTGGCGCACCCCGATGACCGCTCAGACCGCCGCCACGCTCACCCAGCTGATGGTCAAAGTGGTCAACGAAGGGACCGCCAGTTGCTGCCTGCAGCTCGCCAACGGGGTGCAGGCAGCGGCCAAGACGGGCACCGCCCAGTTGAACTCCAAGGGCGAACCGGAGCGCTCTCACGCCTGGATCATGGCCTTCGCCCCGGCCGAAGCGCCCCGGTTGGCGATCTCCGTCGTGCTCAAGGGCACCACGGACGAGATTTCCGCGGGCACTGGCGGTCGTCTTGCGGGTCCAATCGCTCAGCAAATGCTCGACAAAGCCATCGAGGTAGGACTGTGAACTCTCGACTCTCGCTAGCGTGGTGGCCCGCATGACGGACTCTCAGCGTCCGGTCTTCAACGACCGGTACGAACTCGAACAGCGGATCGGTCGCGGCGGCATGGCCGACGTGTATTTGGCCCGTGACCGCCTCCTCGATCGGCCGGTGGCGATCAAGGTGTTGTTCCCCGAGTTCGCCACCGACCCCAACTTCGTGGAGCGGTTCCGCCGCGAGGCGCAGTCGGCCGCCAACCTCAACCACCCCAACGTCGTCAGCGTCTACGACTGGGGCAAGCAGGGCAACACCTACTTCATGGCGATGGAATACATCGCCGGGCGCACCCTTGCCGACATCCTGCGGGCCAACGGCCGGCTCAGCGCCCACCAGGCGGCCGAGATCGCTTCCGAGGTCGCCTCGGCCCTTGGATTCGCCCACAGGGGCGGAGTCGTCCACCGCGACGTGAAGCCCGCCAACATTTTGATTGCCGACGACGGCCGGGTGAAGGTTGCTGACTTTGGTATCGCCCGCGCATTGAATTCGGCCGCCGAGCAAGACCTCACCCAGGCCGGTGCCGTGATGGGCACCGCCACCTATTTCTCGCCCGAGCAGGCCCAGGGCGCGCAGCCCGACCCGCGTAGCGACCTGTATTCGCTCGGCATCGTGCTCTACGAGATGGTCGGCGGGCGTCCGCCATTCAGTGGCGACAACCCGGTGGCGATTGCCTACAAGCAGGTCCACGACGCGCCTCAACCGCTCAATCAACTCGCTCCCGATGTGCCCAGGCCGTTCGAGGCGATCGTCGCCAAGCTGCTCGCCAAGAAACCCGGCGTGCGCTATTCCAACGCCGACGAACTACGTGACGACCTGCGTCGGTTCCGTGAGGGCCAGCCCGTCCAGGCGCTCACCGCACTGCTCGGCGGGGCCGCCGCAACCCCTCCGTCAGGAATGGGGAACCCGACCACGTCGATGGGGGCGACCACCGGGGTGCCGCGGACCACGGCGATGCCCTCGACCCAAGGTCCAGGTTCGACCACGGCGATGCCGCGTACGACCGTCAACCCGGGCACGCCGCCGCCGATGCGGGGCGGGCCGAAAGCGACCAAGCCCGACTACTACGAGCCGCCCCGTCGCACGGGGCTCTACGTCCTCGCCGCATTCCTGGCGATCGCCGCCCTGGTCGCCGGCGGTATTTTGCTGTTCAACTACCTCTCCAAAGACGAGGTGCCCCCCGCCGCGGTGACGGTCCCCGACGTGCGTGGATTGACGGTTGAAGCAGCCGCGGCGGCACTGACCGAGGCTGGTGCAACTCCAAACCCGGTGCCCGACCCGAATTCGGCATCGGCCGAAAACATCGTCGACAAGCAAGACCCGGTGCCCGGCAGCGTCGTCACCCCCGGCCTGATCGTCAACATCACGTTCAAACCCGGTCTGGTGGCCACTCCGTTGCCCGATCTGACCGGCCAGAAGTTCGAATTGGCCAGCCAATCTCTCGCTGCGCTGGGCATCGCGCCGCTTCGAGAAGATGTGGAGAGCCCGGAGTTCGCTGCTGGCATCGTGATCGGCCAAACGCCTCCGGTTGGTACCCCGGTCAAGCCGGGAGACCCGGTCACGCTCCAGGTCTCGAAAGGCAAGGGCCAAGAGACCATCCCGGTGTTCACCAACCAGCCCGGGGCCGCCGCCAAGGCGTTCTTGGAAGCCAAAGGTTTCAAGGTCACCCTGGTCGACGAGATCAACGAGACGATCGTCGCCGGTGTCGTGATCCGCACGGAACCCCCGGCCAATACGGCAGCCGACAAGGGCACCGAGGTGAAGATCTTCGTCTCGTCGGGTTCCGAGCAGGTCGACGTGCCATCGGTGATCGGGTTGCCCGAGAACGAGGCCCGCGACGCCATCCAGAACGCCGACCTCAAGGCGAGCGTGAAGTACGTCCCGGTTCCCTTCGGCGACCAAAACGCCGGTCTGGTGATCTCGCAGACCCCGGCCGGCGCCGGCAAGGCCCCGAAGAACTCGGCCGTCAGCTTGAACATCGGCAAGGCGGGCGCCCCACCGGCAACCACTACCACCACCACCACGACGACGACGATTCCGCCGACCACTCCGTCGACGACGACAACCACCACGACGACTACCACGACATCCTCGACCTCCACATCGTCGACATCGTCGTCGACCACGACTCCTGGCGGAGCGGGTGGCGCCGGTGGTGCCGGCGGGGCCACGACCACCCGGCCGTAGGTGTGAACCGGAGGGCTCAACTCCAAATGTTGGAGATCGGGCAGGCGATGACTCCCTCGTCCATGGTGAACGACTCAGGTCCGCAGTGGAGCAGAACCGAGGCGATCACCGAGTCTCCGAGTTCTCGTTTCAGCCATCGCAGATGCCGGGCGTCGTCGGGTCCGGGTTTGGATGTTGCCTTGACCTCAATGGCAACAAGCTTGCGGGCACCGACCTCGATGACTACGTCGATCTCGTGGCGGCCCTCGGCGGCGCGCAGATGATGGAGGCGCGGTCGAGGAGTCATAAGCGCAAGTTCGGCGCGGATCTGGGCGACGACGAATGTCTCGATGACTCGGCCGAGTAGATCGCCGTCCGAGAGGACTTCGCGTTCGTCGACTCCTAGCACACCAACTAAGAGGCCTGGGTCGACGAGGTAGCGCTTGGGAGCCAGCGCCAACCGCTTCAGCCGGTTTGACGTCCATGCCGGTACCTCGCTGACAACGAGCAAGTTCTGAAGCAACCGGTCGTATGCCCGAGCGGTATTCTTCGTGATTCCTGACGCGGTGTAGATCGTCGAATCGTCGACGACCCCAGCGCTGTTGAGCGCGTATGCGGTGAGATACCGCCGCAGTCGAAGCGGATCCCGTCCGCTGTCGACTCCCTCGGCATCACGAGTGACGAGCTGGTCGATGTACGAGGTCAGCCAGCGCGCGCGGGCGGTCTCGGCCATCGTGAGCGCCGGCTCGGGAAACCCGCTGCGCAGGGCACGTCGGACATAGCCGGTGATTCGCTCGCCGCTCGGCTGGCCGCCGACATCGCCACGCAACACCCCGGCCATCCAACTCGGGCTATCAATTCGGCCCTCCACTTCTCGCTCGGTGAGTCCATGCATCTCGAGGCGCACGACCCGACCCGTTCCCGGCCATGTCTGCGTGTCGACATCACCGCGGACCGATCCAGTCACGATGAACCGGCCGCGTCGGGGATCGGAGTCGACGAGTACTTTGATGTGGCCGAGCGCATCAGGCACCTCCTGCCACTCATCAACGAGGATCGGCTCGGGTCGAGTTGTGAGGGCAATTTCGATGTCTGCTGCGAACGCCGAGCGCTGGCGGTCATCAGCGAGTTGGATGACCGAGCGTGCGAGGCGCTTCGCGGACGTTGTCTTGCCGGTCGCCCGGGGTCCGACCACCATGATCACGGGGTGCTCGCCGACCATCTCCCGCAGCAGGGCGTCGGCAGCGCGTCCGATGTAGCGATGCTCCATCCATCGAGACTACACAGTTGGCTTCTTGAATGACCAAATTTCACAATGTGTAACGACCTATTTTCACACAACGTTGTCATCGTATTTCGCATATCTTCCTCAGGAATCGGCGGCGGCCCATGGGCCGAGCTGCACATCGATGACCTCGTCAACGACGCTGACCGACGTC
>JANNNL010000177.1:0-13991 GCA_031398525.1 Actinomycetes bacterium
CAGCGACGATGACACCGCCGATGTCGCCCGGAAGTTGTCTGCCCCATTCCATCTCCAGGTGATTCATCGGCCCCCGCAAGATCGACAGGGGGGGTTGTCCGGAGCAGTGACCGAGGGTTTTAGGCGCGCCGCTACGGCGTGGGTCGTGGTCATCGACGGTGATTTGCAGCACCCGCCCGAGGTGATCGCCGATCTGGCCCGGCGGGCAGATGTCGGAGACGTCGATGTGGTGGTCGCCTGTCGTCATGGCGACGAGGCCTGGGCGGCGATGTCGCCCTTGCGAAGGTTGCTGTCGAGTGTCGCGGGCCGAGCAGCCCAGGTCGCCTTCCGTCGTCGGCTCCGCACCGCCGATCCGATGAGTGGGTTCTTCATGGTTCGCCGTTCGGCGGTCGATGTCGCTCGCTTGCACGCCGACGGATTCAAGATCCTGCTGGAGATTCTGATCACGCATCCCAATCTGCGCGTCGCCGAGGTCCCCTATGTATTTGGCCGACGGCACCACGGTGAAAGCAAAGGCACCATCGGCGAAGGTCTCCGCTACGGACGGCATTTGGTCGGGCTCTGGGTGCGTGCGGGACGAGCATCGCGCGCTGCCCGCGCCGAGTCGAGCCCGAAGTTCGCCGCAAGCGCCGACACCGGCACTCCGCTCCCGCGGCCCTGACTCCGTGACCATCCGTTCGGTGCTGGCAGCAGGCCGCAAGAAGATCGATGTCTTTCGGGCGTACCGAAATCATCGCGACGACCCCGCGGCCTTTTATGGCCCGATTGCGGCGGAATCGGCACGGGTCTTCGACGAGCGTTTCGGGTTGAACGGCTCCGTCGTCCTCGATCTCGGCTGCGGACCCGGTTGGTATCTCGATGCGATCCGGGCCAGGGGAGCCGTCGCGTTCGGTGTCGAGATGAGCAAGGAAGAACTGTTCGACCGCCCGGTACGGGCCCCCCACGCCCTGCTCGGCGATGGGACCCGACTTCCCTTCGCGACGGCCAGCTTCGACGGTGTCGTGTGCTCCAACATGCTCGAGCACACCCCGGTCCCCGAGCAGGTACTCGCCGAAATCGCTCGCGTGCTGCGGCCTGGGGGCTGGGCCTATGTGAGCTGGACCCCGTGGTATTCCCCCTGGGGTGGACATGACATGAATCCGTACCAGTACCTCGGACCGCGCCTCGGGCCGCGCCTGTACGAACGGTTCCACGGCGTGCCACGCAAGAATCGATTCGGCGAGGCGTTGTGGGCAATTCACGTTGGGCGTGTGCTCAAAGCCGCCCGGTCGATGCCAACAATGTCGCTGATCAAGGCCGAGGCTCGGTACTGGCCGGCGTTGTCGGGCGTCCTGCGAGTCCCCGGACTACGCGAGATTGCCGTGGGCAACTGCGCGCTCGAAATGCAGAGGAACCACACCCCGGTGGCTACCTCGTAGAGCGATGATCCAACTTCAGTCACGCTCCGAGTTGAGTCGAATTGCCTACGTGTTCAAGGGAGATCTTCTGGTATCTCAAAGTCGTCCGAGCCACCGAATACGTTCGTGACCAGGCCATACTGGGTCCAACCTAATCCTCAAGGGGGGATCATGATTCGTCAACGAACGGGACGGTCGCTGGCACTCACAGTAGCGCTCGCCGCTGGCGCGGTGTCGCTCGGCATCGCAACACCTTCGGCACACGCACAGGCCTCGTGCGATGCCGGGACCTTCACTGTCGACGGGGTGTTCGATACCGACGGCTACCTCGCATGCCTGAGCGGTTCGAACTCAACGCCAAAGTCGGCGAGACCCGGCGCCTCGATTGTGGTTGTCCTCACGGGCTTCACCCCCGGCGAGACGGTCAACCTCGTCATCGAAGGCCTGGCCGGCACCACCAGCGCTCCGGGCAACCCCATCGTCGCCAAGGCGGACGCCTCTGGCACCATCCGGGTCTCAGTCAAGATGCCGTCGACCGCCGGGACCTACCGGGTGACTGCCACCGGTGTGACGTCAGGCAAGGCGGTTTCGGCTGAAGTGGTTGTCAGCGCAACCGCCCCGGTGGGCACGGTCTTGCCCCAAACCGGAAGCGACGCGCTGCGAGTCACCGCGGTCGGACTCGGACTCGTCGTTCTCGGCGCAGGTGGCCTCATGGGCGCTCGCCGACGTCGTCGGCTGACTACCGCCTGAATCCACCGCACTCGTCACGCAACACGACAGAATCGGGGCCGTACGCGGCCCCGTTCACGCGTGCGAACGGAGCACTGACATGGTCGACAACGCCGCTATCCCAACTGACTTCGCCGCGGCCTGGGCCGAGATTTCCGACGTCCAAGGTTGGATGAGCATTGACCAGGCCCAACGAGTGTGGGACGCGGCGCAGCGGGTCGGTAACGGTGGTCGGATCGTCGAGATCGGCAGCTACCACGGCCGCTCGGCGATCGTTGCGGCATTGGCCGCGCCGCAGGCGGGCGAAGTCGTGGCGATCGATCCGCACGGCGGCAACGACCGGGGACCGCAGGAATGGGACGGCGCCCCCGAGGACGGGGAGTCCGACCATCAGATTTTCGAGTCCAACCTGCGCCGGGCCGGGGTACGCGACCGCGTCCGCCATGTCCGCGAGATGTCGAGCACCGCATACGGTGACGTGCCGGGAGCGATCGACCTGCTCTATGTTGACGGTTCACATCGGTTTGCCGCGGCGCGCGCCGACATCGTCGGCTGGGGGGCCAAGGTCGACGACGGCGGCACGATGCTCGTCCACGACTCGTACAGCTCGATCGGCGTGACGTTCGCGCTGCTCACGACCACGGCGATCGATGGTCGCTGGCGATACATCGGCAGGAGCCGTTCAATGACCGAGTACCGCCGCGAAAATCTGTCGTCCAAAGGTCGACTGAAGAACGGGTTGCGACAGGCTGCCATACTCCCCTGGTTCGCACGGAATCTGCTGATCAAAGCCCTCATTGCCGCCAAACTCGGCAAACTCACCAAGCTGATCGGCCACGACGGCCACACCTGGCCGTACTAAACCGATCCCTGATCGGCAGCTCGGTCAGCCCTTGCTTGCTCCGAGCGTGAGACCGCTGATGAACTGCTTCTGCAGGATGAGGTAGACCACGAGGGTCGGCAATGCGATGAGTAGTGATCCCGAGGCAACCAGGTTGTCGTCGGAGAAGAACTGGCCGGTCAGGTTGCTGATCGACGAGGTGATCGGCCGCTTGTCGCCCGACTTGATCAGCACCACAGCCCAGAAGAAGTCGTTATAGATCCAGGTGAACTCCAACGTCGCCAGCGCAGCAATCGCCGGGCGGCACAGCGGCAGGATGATCTGGGCGTATTGGCGCCACACGCTCGCCCCGTCGACCATCGCCGCCTCGTTGAGCTCCTTCGGAATCGTCTTCATGTAGTTCGACAACACGAAGGTACAGAATCCGATCTGGAACGAGATATGGATGAGCCCGACACCGATCAGCGTGTCGAGCAGGTTGCCGCTGTCGGACCACGGCAGCGGAATGCGCTTGTACATCTGGAACAACGGCTGAATGATGACCTGCTGCGGAAGCAGGTTGCCGGCAGTAAACACGAGCAGGAGGGCGATGTTGAATCGCCAGGTAAACCGGCTGACCGCGAAAGCAACAAAGCTCGACAGGAAGAGGATCAACACCAGCGACGGGATCACGATCATCAGCGTCACGAGATAGTGGTGCGCCATCCGGCCCTGTTTGAACGCCCCGGTGTAGTTCGACAGGGTCAAGGTGTCGGGCGCTGAAAAAATGCCCTTGCGCGACGTCTCACCGTACGGACGGAACGACACGTACAACGCAGAGACCAGTGGCACCAGCCAGATCAGCGACGTGAGGATCAAGAATCCGTGCAGCAGGACACGAGCGGGTTTCACGCGTTGTTTGTTGGCCCGCGGGTCGTCGGGAGCCCAGGTGGCGGTTGCCGCAGTCACAGCTGCTCCTCACGGTAGTGATTGGCCAGATACCAAATAATGAAGCCGATACACATGATCAGCAGCACGACGCCGTAGGCGGAGCCTCGACCGACTTGGCCGCCACCTTCGCCGAGAATGTTCTCGGTGACCTGCAGCGAGATGAGCTCCATGCCTACTGGGGCATTGAGGGCGGCGACGATGTCGAACGTTCGCAGCGCCTCGATCACGGTGATGACGAGCACGATGACATTGATTGGCTTCATCGCCGGGAACACGACGTTCCTGAACGCCTGCCATTCGTTGCACCCGTCGATCGCCGCGGCTTCACGCAGCGCCGGATCAACGCTTTTCAACCCCGCCAGATACATGACCATCACATAGCCGGCATGCCGCCAGGCGATCGCCAGCAAGATGACCAGGAAGTTCTTCGACGGCCCAAGCGCCGAGTCGAGGAACGGGATGTTGAACGAGAATGCTTTGCCCTGGTCGCCGACGAAATCGATCGGCTCGGTCTGCCCGAACACGGTGCGGTCTCCGAGGATCGACCACGTGTGATTGAGCAAACCCTGCCGCTCGGAGAACATGACGCTCTTCCAGATGATGCCGACGACAGCCAAGGACAAGACGACGGGGAAGTAGTAGATCCCCTGGTAAATGCGGGTTCCACGGATGTTCTTGTCGAGGAGGTAGGCCAGCAAAACTCCGAGCAGGCTTGGCCCGAGGAAAAGAAAACCGAGCAGCACCACGTTGTTGAACAACGCAGCGAACAGCTTCGCCTCGAAGACGGTGAAGATCTCCCAATAGTTGCGAAGCCCGACTACCTTGATCGAGCTCACCGGGGACAGTCCGTCCCATTTGGTGAACGACAGCACGATTGTCGACAGCGTGGGTATCCACACAAACACGATGTGCAGGAAGGTCGGCACGGCAACCATGCTGAAGAGCACGATCTTGTCGCGCTTTGACAGTTGGGAGAAACGACGACGGCGCCCCACCTGGGGCGCCGCCTTCGTGACGTCTGTAGACATCAATGGATCTTTCTGAATCAGCCGGCGAAGATGATTTTCTTCTGCTCTTCGACGCCTTTGAGGATCTCTGCGATCTTCGACGGGTCATCGAGGAAGTTAGCGATGGCGTCGCCCATGACCTTCGACGCAAACTCGGGGTTGGTGTCACGGTCGAGGAACTGGGCGATGTACTTTGCCGAGCCGACCAGTTCGGCGGACTTCTTCTGCAGAGCGTTGTAGCCCGCAGTCGAGGCCTTCGACGAAGCCGCAACCGACGACGGATCAACAGCCAGGTAGGCCTCTTGAGCAGCGGCGGTACCGAGGTAGGCCAGCAGCGCCTTGGCGGCGTCGGCGTTCTTCGGCTTGGCAGCCATCATGAAGCCATCGATCGGGGCCTCAACAGCGTCCTGACCGTGTTCGGGGTTGATCGACGGGAACGGGAAGAAGTCGAGGTCGTCGATGATCTCCTGCGCCTTGGGATCCGCGGCCGGGTCGAAGTTCGAGGCGACGAATGTACCGAGCAGATACATGCCGGCTTCCTTGGCACCCAGCGCGTTGGCGCCGTCCTGCCAGGTGCGACCGTTGGCCCCTTCCTGCTGATGGCCGAGAATGGTCTCCCAGTTCGTGAAGACCTGGGCAACCTCGGGCGACGTCCACTCCTTCTTGCCGGCCATCAGGTCGACGTGGAACTGGTAGCCGTTGGTACGCAGGTTGATCATGTCGAACATGCCCATCTGCGGCCACTTGCCATCGTTGGCGGCGACGAGTGGGGTGATGCCATCGGCTGTCATCTTCTCGCACAGGGCGAGGAACTCATCCCACGTCTTGGGGATGGCGTAGCCCTTCTCGGCGAACACGCTCTTGCGATAGTGAACGGCCCACGGGTAGTAGTACAGCGGAACGAAGTACTGCTTGCCGTCGTCGCCCGTTGAAGCGGTCTTGAAGCCACCGGACAGTTCGCCGAGGCTGCCCCACACGTCGGAGATGTCGCCAACGAGGCCCTTGGCTGCAAAGAACCGCATGCGGTAGCCAGCGAACCAGCACATCACGTCATCGGGGTTCTGGAGGTAGGTGGTGATGTTCTCCTGGTAGGAGTTGTGGTCGACCGTATTGACCTTGACCGTGACGTCCTTGTTGGTGAACGCGGCCATGGTGGCGGCGAGCGCAGCCTTCGGCTTCTCATCGGAGTAGTTGGACCCGAAGGTCACCTCTCCCTTCGCCGCCGAGGCGGCAGGAGCAGCAGCACCGTCAGTGGCCCCCGGCGCAGCTGCGCCATCTTCCTTGGCATCGCTACCGCATGCGGCCAGCAGCGCGGCACCACCGGCGACACCGGCAGCTCCGAGCAGGGCCTGGCGGCGGGAAATCAGCGAGAAGCCGACCTCGCTGGGGCTGGGTGACGGCTGATAGTTATTCGACATTCGGGCTCCCCCTCGGAACACCTGGTGACTCGGCCGAACCCATGAAGTGCAGCCGATGTGGAATTTGACTCGGTTACTTCCGCGAACAAACGCGCAAGCGTACGAAAAGTGACACGTTCAGACGCCGATGTCAAGGTGAAGTACACGAAATCCACCGAAATGTTTGTTGGATTATGTTGACTTGCGTCGCCAGATGGGGCACCCTTCCCCCTGTGACCAATGACAACGTCGTCGCCGACCTGAACGCCGCCCGGCTATCGACGCGCGTTCTGGCCCGACATCGTCAAGATCTGATCCTCGGCGAGGTCACCCGGCGAGGCTCGGTTCGCGTCAGCGAACTGACCGCCATGCTGGGCGTTTCCGACATGACCATCCGACGCGACCTCGATGTGTTGGCCGGCGAAGGCCTTGTCGAGAAGGTGCATGGCGGGGCGACATCGATCCTCGACCGGCGGTCCACCGACGAACCGGGTTTCGAGGCCAAATCGCATCGGCAGCCCGAAGAAAAACACGCGATCGCCGCCGCCGCCGCCGCGCTGGTCCGTCCGGGAACCGCAATCGGTGTCACTGCCGGAACCACCACGTGGCAATTCGCTCATGTATTGGCCGACATTCCCGATCTCGTCGTGGTGACAAACTCGCTGCCGGTCGCCGAAGTGTTGCGGTCTCAGGGCCGCTCCGATTCGAGCGTCGTGATCACCGGCGGCACCCGCACCCCGTCCGACGCGCTCGTCGGGCCCGTGGCATGTGCCGCGCTGCGCACGCTTCACCTTGATCAGGTGTTCATGGGGGTCCATGGCATGGGTGAGCGCAGCGGTTTCACGACCCCGAACCTCAACGAGGCCGAGACGAACCGAGTGTTCGCCGCCGCCGCCCAACGGTTGGTCGTGCTCGCCGACCACACGAAGTGGGGCATCGTCGGTCTCAGTACCATCGTGCCGCTCGACGACGCCGATGTCGTCGTCACCGACGAGCACATCTCCCCTGACGCTCGAGCAGTGTTGATGGAGCGTTGTGATCTCGTGATCTCCGAGCCCTCCCGTTTGAATACCCTGCTCAACCCGAGCCCGCTCCACCAGAGAAAGACGAGCTGAATCAATGGCAACCGTGCACTTCGATCAGGCCACGCGCATCTACCCCGGTCTCACTCGCCCGGCCGTTGATGCGCTCGACCTGCAGATCAGCGACGGCGAATTTCTCGTGCTTGTCGGCCCATCGGGTTGTGGCAAGTCGACGACCCTGCGGATGCTCGCCGGGTTGGAGCCGATCGACGCCGGACGAGTGCACATTGGTGACCGCGACGTCACGTTTCTCACCCCCGGCGACCGCGATATCGCCATGGTGTTCCAGAGCTATGCGCTGTACCCGCATATGACCGTCGCCGAGAACATCGGCTTTCACCTGAAAATCAAAAAAGTCCCGAAGGACGAAATCGTCACCCGCGTCGCCGATGCGGCCAAGATTCTCGATCTCGAGGACTATCTCGATCGCAAGCCCGCCAAGCTATCGGGAGGTCAGCGCCAGCGTGTCGCCATGGGCCGGGCCATCGTCCGCCAACCTCAGGTGTTCCTGATGGATGAGCCGCTGTCGAACCTCGATGCCAAGCTGCGCGTGCAAACCCGTACGCAGATCGCTTCGCTGCAACGTCGACTCGGCGTGACCACGGTCTACGTCACCCACGACCAGGTCGAGGCGATGACCATGGGCGACCGCGTCGCCGTACTCAAAGACGGCCTTCTGCAGCAGTGCGCCAGCCCGCGCGAGTTGTTTACCCGGCCATCGAACATCTTCGTTGCCGGCTTCATCGGCTCCCCGGCGATGAATCTGATGGCCGGTCGTCGCGTTGGCGATACTGCCATGATCGGCGACTGGTCGCTTGCGCTCAGCCCGGCCCAACAGGCCGCCCTTACTTCGGAGCGGGTGACGGTGGGAGTTCGTCCCGAGGCGATGACCATTCACACCGAGGTCGCCGGGTCGATCGGTGCCACGGTCAACGTCGTCGAGGAACTCGGTTCGGACTCGTTCCTCTACTGCACCGCCGATCTCGCCGAGTCGACGCCGCTCATTGTTCGACAGGAAGGCCTGAGCAGCCACATTGCCGGAGGGAAGATTCGCCTCGTTCCGGTCGGAACCGCCGTCCACCTCTTCGACACCGACTCCGGCAACCGACTGCCCGACTGATCTCGAGCGCTGCGCCTCACGTGAGTGAACCAACCCCCCAACATGATCGCCGCTACGACCCGTACGCCGATGTCATCGTCCACGTTGTCGGCTCCCGTCAGGGTCGGCCGAACCTGCCATCGCGGGGATGTCCATTTTGCCCGGGCGGCCTGGAAGCGCCCGAACCGTACGACGTTCGCTGGTTCCGCAACCGCTGGCCGGCAATGCCTGGCGACCGATGTGAGGTCGTGCTGTACACACCACAGCACGACGCGACCTTCTGGTCGCTCGGTCGCGAGGGAGCGCGTCAGGTCGTTGATCTGTGGGCCGACCGAACAGCAGAACTCGGGGCGCGCGACGACGTCGACTACGTGCTCGTGTTCGAGAACCGCGGCCCCGAAGTGGGCGCGACGATCCCCCACCCACACGGCCAGATTTACGCCTACGATCACGTGCCCAAACGTCCCGCAACCCAGTTGAACAACGGTTGGCAGCCGGAGTGCGATCCGGGCGAGCGGCTGCTCGCCGAGCGCGACGGCTGGCGAGCATGGGTGCCCGAGGCCGCGGTCTTCCCCGCCGCGATCACCATTGCCCCGACCACCCGGCGGACCGACCTACCATCGCTGACCAGCGACGATCGCGACGGTCTCGCCCAGATCCTCGTCGACGTCTTCGCTGCGATGGATCGTCTGTGGGAGCGGCCGATGCCGTACATGATGTGGTTCAACCAGCGCCCGACCGATGGGCAGTGGCCAGACAACTGGCTGAACGTCGAAATCGTGTCGCCGTGGCGCGGCCCTGGTGTGCAGCGTCACATCGCCGCCGCCGAAGTGGCCTGCGGCGAATACTTCAACCCGGTGATCCCCGAGATGTTCGCCGAACAGCTACGAGCCGTCTGGAGCTGAGGAGTCGAAAGTCTCGATATCGAGTTGAGACTTATTGTCACCTGCTAGTTCAGCTTGGGTGTCGGTCGCAGCGGTCGCAGGGTCAACGGCAGGGTCGACGGCAGGGTCGACGGCAGACGGACGGCGTCGGCTGGTCGCCAGCAGGTAACCAGCGGCCCCGATGAACACCACGATCGACATCCACGTATTGACGCGTAGGCCGGCGATCTCGTTGGCTTCGTCAATGCGCAGCGACTCGACAGCGAACCGCAAGGCTGCGTACCCGGCGAGATACCACGCCATCAACCGACCCGTCCGCGGCTGCGAACGATTTCCGAACCAGATCAGCAATCCGCACAGCACCAGGTTGCCGAGCGACTCGTACAGGAACGTCGGATGGAACGTCGTACCAGCGGGGTAGTCGCCCGCGTTCCGGGCAATCGCGTCGTCGATCTTCAGCGCCCACGGCAGCGTCGTCGGACGACCGAAGACCTCCTGGTTCCACCAGTTTCCCCACCGGCCAATGGCTTGGGCCAGCGGGATGGCGGGGGCAGCCGCATGCAGCGCCGGCGACACAGCCAATCCAAGCTTGCGAATCCGCCAGATGCCGACGGCGATACCGGCCATCAGGCCGCCGGGAATGCCCAGACCGCCCTCCCAGATCTTGAAGATCCGCAACGGGTTGTCGGTGAAGCCCGAGTTCCAGCTGGTGACCACGTGATAGAGGCGGGCCCCGAAGATGCCGGCGACGACCGCCCACATCGTGATCGACGAGGCGTCCTCCTTCGTCCCGGTCGACGTCTGTTCCAAGCGACGACCGAACAACCACGACGCCGCGACGACGCCCAGCGCGATCATCAGCCCATAGGCGCGCAACTGCAGCGGGCCGATGCTGATGGAGTTCGAACTCGGGCTCGGGATTGAGGCGATCACCGAGGCCGCGATCGAGGCGGGCAAGGAGGCCAGCATCATGCGCCTAAAACTCGCTGAGCGAACGCCACCGCAGACGATTCGACCAGCTCACGGTCATAATCGAGCGTCGCGACATGATAGCTACGCTCAAGCGTGATTCGCTCCACCGGCCCGCCGAAATGCTCGGCGAGGTAGTCGGACTGCATCGGCTCGACCACATGATCCTGCGGTGAATTCATCAGCAGCAGGGGGCAGATGATCGACGGGTACCGCGGGCCGAGTTCGCCAAGTCCTTCAACGAGCGACAGCAACGGACGAAGTGGCGTGCCGGCGTAGGCGGTTTCGGTGACCTTGGGGTCCGCGATGTCGGAACCGATGCCCCCAATGAGCTCCTCACCCTCATCGACCATGCCGCGAACCATGTCGACGATCTCGTCGGCCTGCGGCTGAGTGGCAGGATTGATACAGACGATTGCGGCGACCTCGGGGTGTTGCGCGGCGGTCCACAACGTGAGGGTTCCTCCCATCGACAACCCGGCGACGACGACCTTGTCGCTGCGACTGGCGAGCCGCTGGTACGCCGCCTCGGCTTCACCCGTCCAGTCGGTGAAGCCTGTGGTCATCATGTCTTCGACGGTGGTGCCATGGCCCGGTAGTCGGGGCAGTTCGACCGAGAAACCAGCCGCAGCGAACGCCTCGGCGACGCCGCGCATCGCACCCGGGTTGCCGGTGAAACCGTGGATACACAACGCGCCCCATCGACCACCCTCATGCGACCAGGGCTCGGCTCCGGGAATCAAGGCAACAGTCATGTTCCCTGTCTACCAAGCCGGACGTCGACTCACTGATTGCGGCTATCAAGCGTGTGGTCAGTGGAAGTCACTCCGTCGGTGCTTCGGTCCGGGGTCGGCGGCGTCGAGCGCCCAATAGAGACGGTCGTCGTCATCGAACTTGTAGAAGCTCACCCCCATCCGCCCGGTCGGCTCGCCATCGACGGCGATCTCCCAATGTGCACCCACGTCGCGGTCGCCGGTGAGATCGTGAATGACGAAACTGACCGACGGGGCGACCATTGCGACGTTCTCGAACAGCCGACGGACCGATGGCTGACCCACGTGGGGTCGAACGAACGAGAAGTCGTTGTAGTGACACTCATCGGCGACGTGCTCCATCGCCGCGTCGAAGTCCCGTCGATTCCATGCGTCGAAGAACGCACGACATGCCTGCTGGCTCATGATCTCAAACCCCCTGTGATGAGTGATGGTGCAGCCGGAGGAGTCTCGCATCGGCATGTCACGATGGTGAACATGGAGCCCGTCGCCTGGACTGTCACCGCTCGAAATCTCGCCGATCACGCCGGCAATGCGATTCACACCGACGCCGGGGCGCGGGCGGCCGGGTTCCCCGGGGCGCTGGTCGCCGGGGTGACCACCTATGCCTATCTGACCCACCCGATCGTTGAAGCCTGGGGCGTCGACTGGCTGACGTCGGGAACCGCGGAGATTCGATTTCGAGCTCCGGTGTTCGACCAAGATCTACTTGAATTCCGGCCATCACCGCAGCTAGACGACAGTGTGCTGGTCGAGGCCCGCCGCACTCGCACGACGGGCGCGCTGGCCACCATGCTCGCCACGCGAACCACGTTCGAGCCTCCGGCCGATCGGCGACCGGGACAGGAACTGGAGCCGATGGCTGTCACTCTCGAGGGCCAATGGGGGTCGGACTATGGCTCGCGAGCCGGTGACGACCTATCGATCTATGCGGAACGAGGACTCGTGCACCCGGCGGCATGGCCCGCCCTGGCCAACTACATCACCCACGCCCAGGTCGTACGCGGTTCATGGATTCACACTCGCAGCCTGATCCGCCACCACGCGTCGGCCGAGGCTGGTTCGACGGCGTTCATTCAGGCCACGGTGGTCGATCGGTTTACTCGGGAGACCGGCGAACGCGCCGTCCTCGACGTCACTATCGACGTCGAGGGCCAGCGGGTCGCGACCATCGAACACGAGGCCATCGTCGCGCTCACGGGGGAGTAGCAGGAAATCGTGCACGCACCGGCCGTCAGAGATACGGGTCGTTGGGACCGCCGGCCTCGTCCCACCACTCGACGGGGGCACCCTTTGTTTCCCAATCGGGGAACGGGTAGATGCAGTTCACCGGGCATGCCGGCAGGCATTTGTCGCAACCGCTGCACAGCTCAGGGACGATGACGACATCGGGTCCATGGTTGAAAATCGCCCCGAACTGGTCGGGACAATGCCGTAGGCAGGCGTCGCAGTTGATGCATTCGAGCATCTCGATCCGCAGCGGTGGGTTCTTCCACTTGGCGTTGCGTTCGTGGGTTTCGATGCGTCCGAGGCGCCCGGCGTTGCTTGCCACGACGGCGAGCATACGTGTCCGTTGATCGCCGAGATTGACCCGCCGGTCAAGGACTGGTGAACTACCAGCGTGGAACGTGGTCGTCGGCTCACCGAACAGGGGCAAGAGCGCAAGCTGCAACTCCTCGACGCGGCCGAAACGCTGTTCGCCACCCGGGGATTCGGACCCACCCGAATCGCCGATATCTGTGAAGCCGCCGGGGTCGCCAAGGGCCTGTTCTATTGGTACTTCGAAACCAAGGACGCCCTGTTTGCCGAGTTGGTACGAGCGGTCCGCCAACGGCTGCGACGGGCGCAGGCCGCGGCGATGGACGAAGATGCCGATCCTGTCACCCGTGTTCGTCAGGGAGCGGTGGCATCGGTGCGGTTCATGGCCGAACACATGGAGTTCTTTGCTCTGGTCGAAGGGCAACGATCGGCGGCCGATGTCACGGCGGTGCTGGTTGAGAGTGCCGAGATCTACACCGCCGACGTCGAGCGGTTGATCCGCGAGGCCCAGCAGACCGGGCTGCTTCCCGATGACACCGACCCGCGGTTGGCCGCCGTTGGCGTGCTGGGGACCGTGTCGTACTTCAGTCAGTCGTTGCGGGCCGGACGAGTCGAGATCGAGGTCGAGGAGCTCGCCCGGTTCGTCGGTGACTGGGTGGTCCGGGCCCTCGGATCCGACATCGGATCAGCCACCGGATCAGCCACCGCTGCAGCCCGAGCGGGCGGGCTCACACCACCATGAATCGCCGAACCCCGTCGCGTCATGTGGAGACCAGCGCCGTCACGGCCGCGTTTCCGGCGATCTCGGTGGTTCCGGTGTGGCTGCTCGCCCTCTTCGTGTTCTGGCTGCCGATCAAACAATTCTGGACGATCAAGTTCTGGGTATTTGCCGCCATCTACCTCGGTGCGGGCATCCTGCTGTTTTTCCGCCCCGTTCAACGCCTGGTGCTCACCCGGCTCCTGGGGGCCCGGCGGCCGACGCGAGCCGAGGAGGCCGTGCTCTATCCCGTATGGCGCGAGGTCACCCAAGCCGTCCATCTGCCAGCCAAGCGGTTCGTGCTCGCCGTCATCGATACCGACGAACTCAACGCATTTGCCAGCGGCGGCCACTTGGTCGTCGTGACGTCCTACGCCGTCGAGGTGTTGCCCGACCCAGAGTTGGCGGGGGTGCTCGCCCACGAGTTGAGCCACCACCTCGGGCTGCACACCGTCGCGCTCACCATCACCCAGTGGTTGCTACTGCCGGTGCTGGTGCTCGCCCGCGTGGGCTTCCTGTTCCGGGCGATCGCCCGGGCGGCCACCGACACGTTCGCCACCGAGTCACCGGCGCTCACCGGCATCGGC
>JANNNL010000195.1:0-3204 GCA_031398525.1 Actinomycetes bacterium
TGTCGCTGTGGTCAGCGGGGCTGCCCAGGGCATCGGGGCGGCGGTCGCAGTCCGCCTGGCCACCGACGGGCTCGATGTGGCGATCGTTGATCTTGACGACGCCGCCGGTGCGTCGACGGTCGCGGCCGTCGAGCAGACGGGGCGGCGGGCGATCGCGATCGGGGCCGACGTCGCCGACGAGTCTGCGGTCGCCGAAGCCATGGCGAGGATCACGAGTGAGTTGGGCACCCCGTTGGTGCTGGTCAACAACGCCGGCGTCTTGCGTGACGCCCTGCTCGGCAAGATGAGCGTCACCGACTGGGACACGGTGATGGCAGTCAACCTGCGGGGATCGTTCCTGATGGCGCGCGCGGTCGAGGCCGGGATGCGGGCGGCCAAGTGGGGACGCATCGTCAACCTGGCCAGCACCGCAGCGGTCGGCGACGTCGGTCGGGCCAACTACGCGGCGGCGAAGGCCGGCCTGATCGGGTTCACCAAGACCCTGGCATTGGAGTTGGGGCGGTTCAACATCACCGTGAACGCAGTGGCACCCGGGTTCACGGTCACCGAGATGACCCGAGCGGTTGCGGCTCGGGTCGGCGTCTCATTCGACGAACTGGTCGCCGAAGCGGTCAGCCACATCGCCGTGCGTCGCGCCGGCGATCCGAGCGATATTGCCAACGCCATCTCGTTCTTCGTCGATGAGCGGTCAAGCTTCGTCTCGGGCCAGGTCCTCTACGTCGCCGGCGGCCCGATCGGCTGACCATCCAGAGGGTTGCGGTGACGAGCAGTACGTGAACTCGATGAGGCTGTGCGCCGTCACGAAACCGGCGATTTCCAACGCCCGTCGCGAACCCTGGTTGTCGGCGCTGCAGCCACAGATCGGCCGATCGCCGTGCTTCAGACAATGATGCTTGAGATGGGCGGCGATGTACGCGCCGATACCGCTTCGCCGGTGCGCTTCGGCCACGACCATGCCGACGTCGACTGCGTCGTGATCGGCGATGACACGGGTGAGGATGCCGCAGCCGACCAGTTCGTCGGCCGGCGTCTCGTACAGAAACAACCGATCGTCAGCCGCGTAGCGTTCGATCTCGTCCCGATCCTCGAAAAACCCGTCGTGAATCGACCAGACCGAATCCACGTCGGCACTTGTCCCCAATCGAGGCCGAAACCGCGGGTCAGCGACAAAGCTTCGGTCCCGTACCCTGCGGAAAAGGAACCCGGCGGTTCTGGTCGCCGCTGGACGGCTCGCGGCCGCTGTCATCATGCGAGTGTCGAAGGTCTTGCAGAGCGCACGCGTCGCGCCAGACTCGGTAAGCGCCGCGCCGAAGAGCGCGGGCAATATCTCAAGACCCGCGTCGTCGACATGGAACTCCATCACCGTGTCGCCGGCGACGATGAAGTAGCCCTGGATGTCAGGTCCGCGGGCGAAGGTGTACGCCTGCCCCGCTGCGACGAGTTGCTCCACGTACAGCTCCTGCGGCTCCGCAAGCGACGCCAGATACGCGCGGCGAAACCATTCGGGAATCGACGCGACTTCCTCCACCTTGAGCCCAATCATCGACCAAGTATGCACCCGACCAACTGCGCTCATCCTCGCCCGTTCTCGGGGTTCACCATTTCGTCGCGCCCAAGGGATGTTCATCGGCCCGTCGACGAACACTGACCCGCTCGAAGTTGGGGTGGTCACTGACGCCGATGGTGTGGCGATCGTTCACGCGATGGCGGCCCGAATGAAGTTCTTGAAGGGATGGTGGACCACATGACAACACGTTCCGAACGGGCTGCACACCGTAGCAACCGATCTGGGCGTCCTCGGCCTCGACAAGGGCGGTGTTCGACCGATTCGGCATCGGGACATCACCAGGGGCTGGTGGAGAAGCCGCCGTCGATGGCGATGATCTGGCCGGTGGTCCACGAGGCGGCGCGTGATGCCAGGTAGACGGCGATGCCGGCCATGTCGTCGGGCTCGCCGAGGCGGCCCATCGGGCACTTGGCCGCCCATTCCTCGCCGACCTCGGCGAGGGTCGTGGCCATCATCTTCGATGGGAACGGCCCGGGGGCGATGGCATTGACGGTGACGTTGCGCTTGCCGAGCTGCTGGGCCAACACCCTGGTCATGTGGTGGATTGCGGCCTTGCTCGCCGAGTATGCGTAGTTCTCCAACGCCGGGACGCGGAAACCGTCGATCGACCCGACATTGATGATCCGACCCGGATCACGGGGAGCCGCGGCGCGCTCGATCATCGGCAGCAGCGCCCGGCTGAGGTTGAAGGCGGCCTTGACGTTGAGGGCGAACACCTTGTCCCATGCCGAGTCGGGATACGTCTCGAGTGATGCGCCCCAGGCGGTGCCGGCATTGTTGACCAGCACATGGAGCTGCTCCTCGCGCTCACTCAGATCGGTGACGAGCTGCAGCGCCTGGGCCTCGGTCGACACATCGCCGGGCAACGAGACGCACTGGCCGCCGTTTGCCGAGAGTTCGGCGGCGGCTGCCTCGCACACCGCCGCCTTGCGCGATGAGACATAGACCTTCGCCCCGGCATCGACCAGCCCTCGGGCGATCATCAGGCCGATGCCTTGGGAACCGCCGGTGACGAGCGCGACCTTGCCATTGAGGGAGAAGAGATCTGACATGCGGTCAGGTTAAGGTGGAGGAGGAGTGCTGGTCAACATGATTGTTGACATTTGTGGTGCGAATCAATACGGTCGTGAGCATGAGCACCCTGGATGTGATCGTCGAGTGCGAAGGCTCGACGCTGGTCGTGACGATCAACCGACCGCAGGTACGTAACGCGATCAATCGGGCGACGGCCCTTGGAATAGCCGACGCGATGGACGAACTCGATGGCAACCCCGAGTTGCGGATCGGCATCCTCACCGGTGCCGGGGGGTCGTTCTGCGCGGGCATGGATCTGAAGGCATTCCTGGCCGGGGAGCGGCCTGAAATCGACGGTCGCGGCCTCGCCGGGATCAGCGAGACTCCGCCGCGCAAGCCGTTGATCGCCGCGGTCGAGGGCTACGCGCTGGCGGGCGGTTGCGAGTTGGTTCTGGCATGCGATCTCGTTGTTGCCGCCGATGACGCCCGGTTCGGGATTCCCGAGGTCACCCGGGGTTTGGTTGCCGGGTCCGGTGGTCTGATCAGACTGCCACAACGCATTCCCCGCCAGATCGCCCTCGAATACGCCCTGACCGGGGCCCACATGACCGCGGCGGTCGCTC
>JANNNL010000260.1:0-3275 GCA_031398525.1 Actinomycetes bacterium
CGGTCGATGTTGGATCCGCGGTGTGGAATTCGGCATCGATCTCCGTGGTCGCCGCCGTCGTGACGGTGCTCGTCGTCATGCCGATGGCGTGGTTGTCGTCTCGTCGACCCAGCCGATCGACGTCGGTGGCGTCGGTGATCGTGTCGGGGGCGTTCGCCCTTCCGGGAATCGTGATCGCTCTGGCGTTGGTCCGCTTGTTCGTGGGTTCCGCGCTGTATCAGTCGTTTGCCCTGCTGATAGCCGCCTATGTGTTGCACTTCGGAGGTCAGGCCCTCGGAGCCCAAACGGTCGCCTTCCGGGCCGTACCCGTTCGGCTTCACGAAGCGGCGCAGATGTTGGGAAGTGGAGCGCTTCGCAGGTTTACGGCGATCGATCTACGTTTGATTGCTCCCGGAGCGGCGGCCGCCGGTGGGCTGGTGCTGTTGTCGGTCCTCAAAGAACTGCCGGCCACCCTGATGCTGCGACCGATCGGATTCGACACCCTCGCGACCCGTATCAATGGCACGGCTGAGGAGGCGTTACTCATCGATGCTGGGCAGCTCTCGCTGATCCTGATCGTGCTATCGGGCGTGTTGACCTGGCTGCTCGTGGTTCGACAACGGGTGACCGGAACGACCGGCTGATCACGTTGCGGTGACTGCTCGGTAGGTTGACGACCGCATGGCGACGACTCGATTCCTGACCACGGCGGAAGGTGACACCGACGCCCAGTTCAACGTCGCAGATTGGGGACAGATCTGTCTCGTCGCGCTGATCTGGGGATCGTCGTATCTCTGGATATCGATCGGCGTGGATCACTTCGCACCGATGGTCGTGGCGATGTTGCGCATTGCGTTTGGGTTCACGGTGCTGTCGTTTTTCCCGACGGCCCGGTCTCCTATCGAACCATCCGATCGTCGTCGACTGTTCCTGCTGGCGCTGGTCTGGCAGGGCATTCCATTGTCGCTCTACCCCTTCGCCGAGCAATGGATCTCGTCGTCGGTGGCCGGCATGCTCAACGGCGCATTGCCGGTCCTGGTTGCCGTGCTCGCGACAGTGCTGCTTCGGCGTCCGCCCGGCCGAAACCAACTGATCGGCATGGCGACCGGTCTGGTGGGAGTGGTCTGCATAGCGTTGCCCACATGGCGCGGCGGGTCCCGCCTGGCGCTCGGCGTCGTGTTCGTCCTGATTGCGCTATGTGGCTATGCGGTGGCGGCGAACATCTCGGTGCCGCTCACCCAGAAGTACGGGGCGCTCCCGGTGCAGTGGTCGATGCAACGGATCTCATTGCTCTATGTCAGTCCGTTCGGACTCTGGGGCCTGCGCAGCTCGACGTTCAGTTGGAAGGCACTCGGGGCCGTAGCGATTCTTGGTGTGTTCGGCACCGGATTCGCGTTTCTGCTGGCGGCGAGGGTGTTTGCCCGCGTCGGAGCCACCCGCGGGGCGTCGTTCAATTATCTGATCCCGGTCGTGTCGATCGTGTTGGGTGTGCTGGTCCGAGACGAACAGGTTGCCGGGCTGGCGATCGCAGGTACCGGACTCGTCCTCGTGGGCGCGCTGTTCTGCTCGCGAGCGGGGCGATAGCTCGGCGGGTAGCCCGCACGTGGGCGGCGCTGTGACACCTGTGTGATGCCAAGTATTTCGTCACGGCGTGTGGAACTCTGGGTGCGACGGTTTCGGGATCTACGAAGAGGACACAGACATGCGGGGAAAGTGGATCGCGGTACTCGCCGCGACTTCAGTGACATTGATGGCGTGCGGAGGAAGTTCATCCACCGACGATGCTGCGGGCGGAGCAACCACGGTTCAAACTCCAGCGATCGAAGTCGTGGTGACGACGGTCGCAGCACCACCGACCACTCAGGCGCCAACGACCACCGAGCCTGAAGCCGCCGAACCCCTGACCACCGACGCGGTGACCGAGGTCACCGACGTTCCGGTCGACGACACGTTCCCCCCGCTCGATACCGAGGCAGAAGTCGACACCGACTTCTCCGGCGAGGGCAGCGGACCGTTCTGCGATTTCATTCGTGAATTGAACTCCGACGACCCGATCTCCGCCGCATTCGATGCCACGGATCCTGCGATCGCCAAGGCCGCGTGGTCCGACGTGGTGTCGACGTTCGACAAGTTGGAGGGGCTCGCCCCCGACGAGGTCCGCAACGATGTCACCACCCTTGCGGGCATTTTCGACACGATGCAGCAGTACTTCGCAGGCTACGACTTCGACATGGAGGCCGCGAGCCTGGCGATGGAGAACGAACCAGAGATGGTGGCGTTGTTCAGCGGCGAAGACACCACTGCGCAGGATGCCAGCGATCGACTCGATGCCTACGGCACCGAGGTCTGTGGTCTGGCGTCGTAGTGCGAGGTGGACGGATAGTTACGGGCATGCTCCTCGCAGGCTTGCTCATCTCATGCGGCAGTAGTGGAACCGTGGACGCTGGCTCCTCGTCGGTCGTCACCTCCTCCTCGCTTGCGAGGTCAACAGATGAGGCAGCGTCAGCCGACTCCCCGGCAACCAGCACCGCCGGTGACGAGGCCGGTGCGACGACGCCGCCGGTTGCCGTGTCGCAGATGCCGACCGATTCCACGACGCAGGACACCGGCGATACCGTTACTGGTGCGCCGAAGTTCTCGGGCGACACCGACAGTCCATTTTGTGATGTCGTTCGCCAGTTCGATCAGTCGAGTCCGCTCGACACGGCGTTCGGCACCAGCACTACGCCGGAGTCGACGAAGGAGAATTGGGACTCGGTCATGAAGGCTTTCGGGTCGCTGAGGGCGACCGCACCCGACGAAATCGCCCTCGACGTTGCCGCGACGACGAAGTTCATCGATGCCATGGACCGGACTGTTTTGTTGAAAAGAGAGTGCTTTTTCGTAGTCTCCGAGAGCAAAATACGTATTGGCTAAGCCTCCCATCGCCGCTGCTTCAGTGAGCTTATCTTGATTCTGCTGTGCAATTTGGATCGCAGATTGCAAAAGGTTAATGGCTCGTTTGTGCTGTCCGAGTTCGCTGTAAGCTTGGGCTTGTTCGGCGATCGATCTACCTAGTTCGATGCGAGAAGTGCGATCGCCTGTTTGCCGATAAATTTTAATTGCTTGCTCCCACTGGTCGATCGCTGGCTCTATTTGTCCAATTTGTCTAAAAGCAACAGCCAGGTTGCGGCGAACCCATGCACGCTCCTGTGCGGTTGAAATCCCGGCAAGGGCTTGTTGCCAAAGGGTAATGGCTTCAGTATATTTGCCAGCCTCATAAAGCTGCTCTCCCCGCTCTACCAACTGACTTACAG
>JANNNL010000344.1:0-8235 GCA_031398525.1 Actinomycetes bacterium
CTTCTGATGGCATCGCCTACATGAACGGCACCTACTGCCCGATCGGCGAGGCCGCGGTGCCGATCATGGACCCCGGGTTCACCCGCGGCGACGCCGTCTACGACACGGTCTCGGTGTGGAAGGGCCAGTTCTTTCGCATCGACGATCACATCGAACGGTTCTTCCGGTCGTGCGAACGAGCCCGCCTCGCGCCGCCCGTCGACGTCGATTCGTTGAAGCAGATCCTTGCCCAGTGTGTGCACCGCTCCGGCCTTGAGTCGTCGTATGTGCAGATGATCTCGACCCGGGGCAAGTTCCAGTCGATGACGAATCGCGACCCGCGGCTGTGCAACAACACGCTGATGGCGTTCGCCGTCCCCTACATCTGGATCATCCAACCCGCCCGGCAATTGGAGGGCATCGACTTGGCGATCGCCACCGGCAACCGGCGCACCCCGCCCGAGTCGATCGATCCGCGGATGAAGAACTTCAACTGGCTCGACCTGCAGCGCGGCTTACTCGAAGGCCTCGACCGCGGGGCAGACACATCGGTGCTCACCACCCCCGACGGCCGCCTGTCTGAAGGCCCCGGCTTCAACCTGTTCATCGCCCGCCAGGGCGCGTTGGTCACCCCGCGGGGCAACGTGCTCGAAGGCATCACCCGTCGCACGACCATGGAACTCGCCACCGAACTGGGCCTCAAGGTCGAGGAAGCCGACCTCTACGTCGACGATCTGACCGACGCCGACGAAGCTTTCCTCTCCACCACGGCTGGCGGCATCATGCCCGTCGCCACCATCGACGGCACCGCCTTGGCCCACGGCCCCGGCCCCGGACCCATCTCCCTCCACCTCCGCACCGAATACTGGTCCCGCCGCGAATCCGGCTGGCTCGCCACCCCCGTCGCGTCACTCCTCGAGAAGTGACCACTCCGTCCGAGGTGCCGAGATCTGTACTGCCACCATCACCGCTTCTCCAGCGGGGTCAGTCGGCCCAAACGATCTTCGATGGATTGCATGGCGTCGAGTACGAGGTCTTCGCGGAAGCGGCGGCCGACGAGTTGGATGCCGGCGGGCAGGTTGTCGACCAAGCCCGTGGGCAGCACGCCGGCGGGGAAGCCGAGGAAGTTGAGTCCGCAGCTGTACATCGACGACATGAACAGGTCGGCGACCGAATCGAAGCCGTGGGCGTCGGCGTCCCAGGCGTACGTCGGGCGCATCAGGAACGGGGTCAGCACGATCGGATGGGCGTCGGTGAACACGCTCCAATCCCGCATCATCCGGGTCCGCTCCGAGAACCCGGCCCGGTAACCGGCCAGATCGAGTAGCTCACCCATGGCGTAGTAGCTGTCGAACACCTGCTGTAACTCGGCGCTGCCATGTTGCCGGGCCGTCGCGTCGAGGGTCAGCTTGATCTCTGTGATCCCCGTCGACCACCAACCCGCATATGCCTCGGTGATCGGCGGCGGCTCGGTCTCGATCACCCGGTAGCCGGCATCGGCGAGCGCCCCGGCGGCCCGGTCGATCTGCTCGATGATCCCCGGATGGATCGGATACCCGTGAGCATTGCGAGTTACCGCCACCGTGACCGGCCCATCCACCGGTGGTCCGTCGAACGGCACCGCCACCTGCCACGGGTCGCGCGGATCCGCTTCGGCCATCACCCGAGTGCCCAACCGGACGTCGGCGACGCTGCGACAGATCACCCCTTGCGACGACATCAGCTGCGAGAGCACGCCCCGCTCGGCGGTCGATGATGGACTGAACCCGGGCACCCGACCTTGGGTCGGCTTGATCGTCGCCACCCCATTGCAGAACGCGGGTAACCGCAGCGAGCCGCCGATGTCGTTGCCATGATGCAACGGCCCGAACCCGGCCGCACACGCCGAGCCCGCCCCACCGGACGACCCGCCCGGCGAGGCATCGGGATGCCACGGGTTCAGGGTCCGACCGTGCAACGGATTCGAGGTGGTCAACCGCATCGAAAGTTCGGGAGTGTTGGTTCGCCCGATGATGATTGCCCCCGCTTGCTTGACGTTGGCGACCACGGCCGAGTCTCCCGGGGCGATGTTGTTCGTCAATGCCGGCAGCCCGTTGGTCGTCGCCTGCCCTTCGACGTCAACGTTGACCTTGATCGTGATCGGTACTCCGTATAGCTCGCCGCGGCGTTGACCAGCGGGCACGCGATCAGCCGCCTGAGCAGCCGCGATCGCCTCGTCGCCCACGTCGTGGACCACCGCGTTCAACTCGGGATTCATCGCCCGCATCCGCCCCACCGCGCTCGTCACGACCTCCTCGCATGTGTATGCCCCCGTCCGAATTCCCTCGGCCAATACTGTCGCATCCAATGCCCATAACGCCTCAGTCATCCCGTCGTTCTACACCGCGCGGTCTGCTCACTGGAACCACCGATCTCTGACGCACCAATCGTGAGGGGGCTTGCGCGGGACTGTCGGGTTTCGTTGTGTAACCGGGCGTGAAGGTCATGTTATTGGGCGGCCTGGATGCGGTCGCCGTCGTGATGGTCAGGGTGTTGAGATTGCTCTTGCACCCGTTGATTTGCCGGTCGGGTTGGTCCGGTTGACTCGCCGCTCGATCGCTGCGAGATAGAGCACCTTCAACGCTGATTGCTCGGTGGGGAAATGCCCCCGATTCCTCACGGCTTTACGAAACCTCGAATTCAACGCCTCGATGGTGTTGATGGTGTGCACAATCCTGCGGAGTCCGACCGGAAATCAAGGACCGGGACGAACTCGTCCCCCGCCCGTTCCCACGTCGCGATCATCGCCTGCACAGCTCTCGTCCATCGCGACCTCGATCGGCAACGAACGCATAGTCCGTGGGTGCGGCGACTCGGCGGCGCGCACAGCTATGCCCATTTGGAAGACTTACTGACCTCGAGGACCGATACCTGCGCGCGAGTTGATCACAGATCGGAGCGCCACTGGGCAGCCCGCTCGGACGGGCGAACCGCTGACGCAGTACCGTCCGACGTGTGACTCAGGCGTCGTTCCCCGGTCGTATCGGCCTTACCGTGCAGGATTCCGAGCCGTACTGGCCGCCCGCGCCGCGTCCTCCGCAGGGCAGCCCGAACATCCTCGTGGTGCTCTTCGACGACGTCGGGTTCAGCGACTTCGGTTGCTACGGCTCGGAAATCGATACCCCGACGATCGACGCGCTCGCCGCGAATGGTCTGAGGATGACCGGGTTTCACACGACCGCGATGTGCTCGACCACCCGCGCCGCGATGCTCACCGGCCGCAACCATCATTCCGTCGGGATGGGCTGCCTGGCCAACTTCGACTCGGGCTACCCCGGCTACCGCGGCAAGATCGCCCCGACCGCCGGAACGATCGCCGAGATGCTCCGCCCTCACGGCTACCGCAACTACATGATCGGCAAATGGCACGCCACCTCGACCACCGAGACCGGCCCGACCGGCCCATTCGACGGTTGGCCCCTCGGCCGCGGTTTCGACCGCTTCTACGGATTTCTCGATGCCGAGACCGATCAGTACTCCCCCGAACTGGTCCGCGACAACACCCACATCACCGCGCCTGGCACCTATGCCTCCGGTTACCACCTCACCGAAGACCTCGTTGACCAGGCGATTTCGATGCTCGCCGACCACGAGGCCGGCGCGCCGAAGCAGCCCTGGCTCTGCTGGGTCGCCCTCGGCGCGTGCCACGCCCCGCATCAGGTCCCGGGCGAGTTCATCGACAAATACGACAGCGTGTTCGCCAAGGGTTGGGACGCGACGCGCGCTGATCGCCTCGCCCGTCAGCAGGCGATGGGCATCGTCCCGGCGAATACCGAACTGCCACCGCGCAACGACTGGGTGAAGCCATGGGACGAACTCGACGTCGACGAGCAGCGCCTCTACATGCGCCTGCAATCGGCCTACGCCGGGATGCTCGATCATTCCGACACCCACCTCGCCCGACTGGTGAAACACCTGAGCGATTCGCGCCAACTCGACGACACGTTAGTGCTCGTGTTGTCCGACAACGGGGCCAGTCAAGAGGGGGGCCCGCAGGGTTTCGTCAACGCGATGGGTCCCTACAGCGGCATCCCCGAACATCTGCCTGACAAGATCGCCCGCATCGACGACATCGGCGGCCCCGACACCCATTCCAACTTCCCGTGGGGCTGGGCGATGGCCGCCAACACGCCCCTGAAGCGCTATAAGCAGAACACCCATGGCGGCGGCATCCGCGACCCGCTGGTCATCTCGTGGCCCGCCGGACTCGCGGCGCGTGGCGAAGTCCGCGACCCGTTCTGCCACGCCTCCGACCTGACCCCGACGATCCTTGATCTGCTCGGCATCACCCCTCCCGACTCGGTCAACGGGGTTCCGCAGCAACCGGTGGAAGGCACGAGCTTTCTGCCTGCACTCCACGATGGGGCCGCCCCGACCGGCAAGCACGTGCAGCACTTCGAGATGTTCGGGCATCGCGGCCTGTGGCTCGATGGTTGGAAGGCCGTTGCCTTCCACCAACCGGGCAGTGCCTTCGACGACGACCGGTGGGAGCTCTACCACCTTGCCGACGACTTCTCGGAGTGTCACGATCTAGCTGCCGACCAGCCCGAACGTCTCGCCGAGATGCAAGCCGAATGGTGGCAGCTGGCCAAGCGCCACCAGGTGCTTCCCCTCGACGACCGCTTCGCCCAACGCTTCGCTGAGAACGCCGAACGGCACACCGGCGACCGCACCCTGTTCACCTTTTGGCACGGCATGGGCCACCTCCCGTCCGATGTTGCCCCCGACCTGCGCAGCCGCAGTTACACGATCACAGCCTACGTCGACATCCCGGCTGACGGGGCCGAGGGCGTGCTCATCGCCCATGGCGACAAGACCAGCGGCTACAGCCTCTATGTCCAAGACGGCTTCCTCGTCCACGACCTCAATATCGGTGGCACCCACCAGGTCGTGCGTTCCAACCGGCCAGTCCCGATGGGGCGGGCCTGCACCCTCGGGTTCCGGCTACGTCGTGACGGCACGCATGGCGTCGGCACGTTGTTGTTCGACGGCGAACCGATGGGCGAGATGATGACGAGGAACATATTCATCATCCTGATCTCGTGGTCGGGCCTCGACATCGGTCTCGACCGGGGCACGACCGTCGGCCACTACGAGGCACCGTTCCGGTTCACCGGCCGTCTCGACCGAGTCACGGTTGACCTGGCCGACGACCAACTTCTCGACCACCACGCGACGGGCGAAGCCGCCCTCGCCCGCGAGTAACTCAACGACACATCGACTCGGCCCTAACATCAGAGACATGAGTGACACTCCGCAGGGTCCGGGTTGGTGGCTGGCATCGGATGGCCGTTGGTATCCGCCGCAGAATTCGCCCGCCCAGATCCCGCCGCCCCCCGGAGCACCGGGTCTAGGAGGCATCCCTGCCCGACCACGTAATAACGCGTTGGCGATCGCCTCACTTGTTCTCGGGATCATATGGGTCTGTGGACTCGGCTCGTTGCTCGCCCTGATCTTGGGGATCATCGCCCTCTCCCAAATCAAGAAGTCGGGAGCGAGCGGGCGCG
This sequence comes from Actinomycetes bacterium, assembly GCA_031398525.1. Lineage (GTDB taxonomy): Bacteria > Actinomycetota > Acidimicrobiia > Acidimicrobiales > Ilumatobacteraceae > JANMJD01. The sequence goes on from JANNNL010000344.1 coordinate 5,526, forward strand.
GCTTGGCGATCGCCGGAATTGTGTTGGGGGTGCTCGGCATCCTTGCGACCGCTGGGACGGCGATAGGCATTGCCCTGGCCGCCGACAATGTGAAGTTCAATGAGCCCAACGAACGCGATGACATCGAGGTCATGCGCTGCGGCATCAAGGAAACCGAGAGCTCGCCATCGGTCGACCTGCGGATCACCAACGACTCGTCGCGCAAGTCGAACTACATCGTGATCATCGACATCACCAGCGCCGGATCAAAGGATTTCAATGTCGACCTCTCGAACCTTGGTCCCGTCGTGCCGGCCGAGTCAAAGTTGTTCACCGTCAACGCCTCCACCGCCGCAACCAGTCTCGACGGTCCGTTCAACTGTATGGTGAACAGCGTCAATCGCATCGCCGCTGAATAGCCTGATGGACCTCCTGGCTATGCCGCCAGGCGGGTGCCGAGTAGCTCGCGACGCAGTTCGAGCAGTTTCGGTGCCGGTTCGCCCGCCGACCACCGGTCGGCGTGGAGGACCCGCTCATAGCTCGCCCACTCGGCTCGCACACCCGCCAGATCGCCGCTCGAGCCATAGGCCCGCATCCGCAGCGCGATGAGTTCCTCGTGCCCCGGAACGGCCAGCAATCCCTTGCCCGTCGCCCAGAACACACCGTTGAGATCGCCCGCCGCGAGGCAGTGCTCGGCCATCAGAGTTGCCGCTTCGGTGATCACGAGCATGATTTGCGACGTCACCCCCTCGGCATCGGGCCATAGGTAAGTGCTCGCCGTGAAGGGCGCTTCGCGAACCAACTCCAGCCCCGCCCGCAACGTCGAAGCCGCGTCGCGGGGCACCTGACCACGGGCGTATTCGACCCGATCGATGAGCAAGTCGGCATCGCTGACCAGCCGATCGTGGATGAGGAGCTGCTCGTCGAGCGAGCGGGCAATCCACTCCTCGCCGACGGACGGCGGTGCCAATCGGGCCATGTTACGCCGCGCATCGGAGACGACGTTGGCGAAAGTTGCATCCTGAACCTCGGTCTCCCACAACGCCGCGCGGGCGCCGCGTCGCGTGGCTGATCCGCGATGCTCGACCAGCCAGACCACCAGTTCCAGAGCCTTGGCCCGTTCAAACGCGACCGGACTACCGACCCGATCGACCAGATCGACGGGTCCGAGCGTGCGGACCATCAATTCCCAATCGGGCTCGACAAACGGGCCGACACCAGACGCATCGTCGGGCACCGATCGAATCATCGGTACCGCCGGTTCAACGCGCTGGGCGGCCTCGGCGACCAGCCCCGCGACGAGGTCGGCCTCAGCCCCGCTCAGGCCGATCGGTTGGATGACCATGCCGAGCGAGGAGAGCAACCAGCCGTCTTCCTGGGCGACCAAGCGATCGGTCGCACGAACCGACGCGTCGGTCACGACCGCCAGCCCGCGTCCGGCCGGATTGCACAACCCGGGCAGGCCCGCCACCAAACCGGAGTCGACGGCGGGCGCACCCATCAGTACCAACGCCGGCTCCCACGCCTCCCCTGCGCTGCGCGACCGCAGCTCCGCAGTCGTCTGACCCGGCCGTAGTGAGCCCAGAATCGGTGCCAGCAGTTCGGCCGCCAGGTCGATCGCCTCATCGGCGGTATCGAGCGCCGTCGTCGTGATGCCCCCATCGAGTCGGGGCACGTCGATACCGCAGGTCAACAGCTGCGCCTGCTCGGCAAACGGCGAAACGCACAGGCTGAGCGCAACAGCTCGCAACACCGACGCCGTCACCGCCGATGAGGGGCCGTCGATAGCCAGCAGACCGACAGCTTCCAGGTCGAGATAGACGTCGGCGTCTTCGAACCGACCGAGCTGTACCAGCCCCGGGCACGGGAAGGCGGCGAATCGCGATTCGACGCCGATCGATTCGAGGGCAACCTCACCCGACAAGACCCATCGTCCCTCCACGCCGGCAAAGAACGGCGTGGGGGCCGCACCTGCTTCGGGCGACAGGCACAGCTCGATCTCGCCGTCGAAATGCACGAGCGCCCCGAGGAATCGCGCACCGTTACCAATCGTCAGCAGATATTGGTGGGCACGTCGCACCGCAAGATCGAGTCGGGCGACACGTTCCACCTCGGCGACAACGCGTAGCTCGCGTTCGAGTCGAATGAGCGGTTGGGCGAGGGCCGAGAGCCGATCACCGGCTCGAGCTCCTCGTAAAGTCACCCGTCGCCGAGCCGTCAGCAGCCCAAGCACCCCGGTCGCCAAAAGGCCGGCCGCTCCCAAGCCGAGTGGGAGTGCCGCACGATACGAACCACCGACTTCCGAGGTCGACGAGGACGTCTCAGCCGGAGGTGTCGATGCTGGCGTCGTGGCCGCACGAGGACCGGGAGCGCTGGATGCCGGAGTCACCGTCGCACGGGATGTGATCGGCGGAGGCGACCGGTCGGCGGTCGGTGCCAGCGGCTCCGGGCACTCGATCGTCGGCGGCAGGTCATGGGGCATCATCAGCCCGGCCACCGACGTCGCCGATGACACCGGGGCCAGCGCATTCCCCGGCGCTGTCGTCGTCGGTACGTCGGCCGCCGTCTCGGCTGGATCATCGGGGATCTGCAACTGCCAGCCGGGCAGAATCAGGTTCGGGTCGTCGAACGTCCGGTCACCGAACTGGCGGCCCTGGTTGGCCTCCCACACCGTCACCCATTCTGCTCGGTCGCCATAGGCATCCTCGGCGATCGAAGCCAACGAATCGCC